>NZ_JBJIAA010000018.1:0-114482 GCF_045310695.1 Clostridium neuense | reverse complement strand
CCTTAAGGCATAATGCTGGTAATGTGCCCTTATAGGGCTTAAGGAAAAACCACCAGCTAAGCTGGTGGATATTTATTGCTTATAATTTGTTGTAAGTAGTTTTATGACATTTTGGGCATGGTGGTAAAGTATCAGTATCATCATCAAGAACTACAATTTCACCGCAAGTAGTACACTGGTAAGTACCTTTTCCTGGTTTTTCCCCTGTTTCGTACATAAACATCGCCTCCTTGAATAGTAATTTTCTACAACAAGTGTTAATTTCCTTCAAAAAGTCGAATGATTTAGGATGGATTTTTATTATTTTGTAGAATATGGAATATAAAGTAAGGGGGATAAATATGAGTGATGGAAATTACAATAGAGCTTTTAATATATGCTTATTTTATTTGAAAAATTTGCAAGATATAAACAAAGGCGACAATTTTATATACCACTATACTTCTCCAGAAGGACTTAAATCTATTATAGAAAATTGTTCTTTATGGTTTTCAGATTATCAGTTCTTAAATGACAAAAGTGAATTGACTTATTTTAAAGATATTTTTATAACGCAATTAAATAATAATAAGGAAAAGTTTAATAAAAATTATTTTTACACAGTTATTAACAATTATTTTAATGATGATGATTTTTTTAATAAAATTAAAGATTATTTAATAAGCTTTGATAAAAATAAAAATAAGGCGTATTCTTTAGGTAATGAGGGATATAACTATTATATAGCTTCGTTCTCTACATGTTCTGATGAACTATCAATGTGGAATTATTATTCTAAAACTTATATTAGTGATGGATACAACTTAAAAATTAATTGTAAAAAATTATTAGGTAATGTGAAAAAACAGGTTAGTGATTTTTCTAACAAGTATATAGAATCCAAAGATAGTAGTGGTGAATTAGCTAAAAGAACTGTTTATTATGGCAAAGTTAACTATGAATCTGACAATCAGAAGAATATAGCTATTAATATATTAAATGAATATTTTGAAATAAGCTTGAAAGTTGATCAAGAATATTTTGAAACATATATTCTTCAGTTTATAAGGGAATTATTTTTGGTATTTTCGTTTTACCAAAAATCTGATAAATTTCAGAATGAATCTGAGTACAGAATTGTTTTACAGTTACCTAAAAGTGTTTCTCAATATAGTTCTCCGGAGGAAACGTTAAAAATGCAATTCCCAATTAAAAATGGGTGTTTTTCACCCAAATTAGAAATGAAATTTGATACGTGGAAAAATGTAATTGAGCTTATAAGAATTGGACCTAAGAATAAAACTGATTTTGAAGAATTAGGTCGTAGGAATTTTATAGATTACAATGATTTAAAGGAAGTAAAAATAAAATGATCGGATATACCTGTAAGGTTTTAAATATAATATATGATAGAAAAAGGTCAAAGAGGGATAAACAAGGGTAAAAAGAAAAGGTTCAAGATATGATTAATTATATGTTTAAATATAAAATTACTTATAACTTTCAAAAGTTTATATCATTGAAATTTGAGAATAGGAGTATTTTAACAAATTCATTATCTAAAGTAGCTTTAATGATACAGGCACCTATGTATAAAAAAATGTGATTAATTAAGAAATCAAGTTGTGGTGACAGATATTTAATGGAAGATATTTATAAATAGATAAATATATATTATTTTAGTATTATTCCCTTAGTATTCTTCCTGCGCTCAGCATGTCTAATCTCATAAGGTACTTTTGGCGCTTCTAATGCGACACTATCTTCGTCAGGTTATGGTTTATAATACTGACGCTTAGGATTTAATTCAATATGGCAAAAAAATAGCATGCCTCCATCCATAATTTTAAGAATGGAGGCATGATTTATAGATAAGCAACTTGGAATATTAAAATTAGCTGAATTCTATTTTGGAACATGTTGGTTATATGAACATATATCAGTTGACAATGGACAATTGACAGAGGACAGTTAAGGTTGACTTTCTTCCGTTTTACTACAGAAAGTCTTAAACTTAATGCTAAAGCCAATTTTTTTAGCTTATAGATAAACCATTTCAACTATTGAAATTCATATGCACCATAATGCCCAGAAGACGGCATTTTGGTACAAATAAATTTAAAGTTTCAAGGTGGTTTATCTTTAAAACTTCTGTACTACTTACTCTCTACTCTGCTTTTTACGTTGTTTATCCATATTCATTTTAGACAATCTTCATAAGACATGTTTCTATTATTACCTAGAAGCATGTCCTCTAATTTTTTATAATCATAATTTCTCTGGTAATATGCGTTAAAATTTGATGCTTTTTTACCAAATTTAGCTTCAGCCTTATGAGGTTTCAGCTTTTCTTTAAAAAATCCCTTTAGCTTTGAAACAGTGTTTTTGCTAGTTTTATCAACTATCTCGTATTCATTGCTTATGGAGCCTCTTCTCCTTTTTCTTATAAGTCCCTTTGATATGAGTTCTACTAAATATCTTTGAATGGTTCTTACACTTTTTTTAAGCTTAGCTGCAAGGGTATTTTGTGAGGGAAAGCAAATAGACTTGTCCCCAAAACAGTAGCTAGAAAGAGTTATGTATAATCTTACGGCTCCATCACTTACATCTGCCTCAAGTATATCATTATCCACCATAGTAAAATTTTTCATGTTTATCACCCTCCTAAATAGTTAATATGCAATTTTTTCAAAAATGCTAAGAAAAATTTAAATTTTTTTCTTGCACCACTGTGGGAGTGAAGTAATAATGCTGAAGGAGCAATTTAAAAAAATTCTAATAAATCTTGGCTCAAAAATTGTAAAATACTTAGATATTTCAATTGTCTGAGCGTATGCGAGTAAACATACACGGGGCATGGGCTAATATATAGATGACTAATACAAGTTAAAGAAGGATAATGGGATTACATCCCAAACCCCGTATACGATCGTTATCCTTCTATAACCAAAAGCAAGCACTCGCTTAGAATCACCACTTAGATTTATAAAATTTATTATCAAAAGTGCCTTTATATAGTTCTAGAAGGGCAATGGGATTACATCAAAATTCCGTAGGAACGGAGGAATTTTTTCCTTGCACCACTGTGGGAGTGAAGTAACAATGCTGAAGGAGCGATTTAAAAAAATTCTAATAAATCTTGGCTCAAAAATTGTAAAATACTTAGATATTTCAATTGTTTGAGCGTATGCGAGTTATTGAAATATCTTAGTATTTTATGATTTTTGAACCTTAGATTTATAGAACTTTTTTAACGCGACGAAGCATTGTTACTTCACTCTTTTTTTATAGAATTTTTAGATTTAGTTTATTTCAAATTTATAAGGTAAGGTTAATATATAAATATACTCTTCAATAAGGGAGGAGAAGATAATTGTCAATAAAGGGAAAGCTGATTTTATCTAATATAGCCATGTTTCTTGTACCGCTGTTTTTATGTATTGTAGTATTTTTAGGAATTCAAAACTTGTATTTAAAAAAAATTCACAGTGAATATGATGTAAGTACAAACTTAAAAAAAAGAAGTTTTATTATGAATCCATATGGAGAACTTAGATTTATAAATTTAAAGAAAATTAATAATGTTGCAGCTAAGCTTGAAAGATCACCTGAAAAGCTTGAAGACATTAATTTTCTTAAAAATGTAAACAGCGAGTTCTCAAAGAAGAATTCCTATATTATTGTGAAAAAAGAAAAGAAGACAATATTTGATGGCGGCAAAAATGAAAGCGGCAGCACAGATGTAAATTTAAAGTTGTCACAATCGAATGACAGGATTACAAAAATGCCGGAGTTCTTTATGTCAAGTGGTGAACTTATAGGAAGAGAATTTTCCATTCACCTTTCTGATGGAACTCAGGCAAGTATGTTTTTTATAGTAAATACCAGCAAACTTTTTAGTATATATAGGGAGTTTATAACAGCACTCATAGCTTCTGCAATATTAATAATAATTTTTATAAGTGGTCTTCTTACTTTCTTTGTATCAAGGTCAATATTAATACCATTAAAATCATTAAAAAAAGGAACGGAGAATATAAAAAATGGAGATTTAGATTTTGAAGTCAAATCTAATTCAAAGGATGAAATAGGGGACTTGTGTGAAGCTTTTAACGACATGAGAAAGAAGCTTAAAGAATCTATTGAACTTCAAAATCAATATGAAAATAACAGGAAGGAGCTTATATCAAACATTTCCCATGATTTGAAAACACCTATAACCTCGATAAAGGGCTATGTAGAGGGAATAAGGGATGGTGTGGCAGATACACCAGAAAAAATGGAGAAATATATAAATACAATTTATACAAAATCCCAAAGCATGGATTACCTAATAGATGAGCTTCTTACCTATTCTAAACTTGATATGAATAAAATGCACTTTGATTTTCAAAGAATTGATATTAAAAGCTATATGGAAGATTTGATGGAAGAGATAAGATTTGATGTTGAAAAGAAAAAAATAAACTTTAGTTATACAAACAATATCAAGGAAAAGGCGTATGTAAAGGTAGATGTCCAAAATATAAATAGAGTTATTATGAACATAATTTCAAATTCTATAAAGTATATGGATAAAAAGGAAGGCAGCATAGCTGTAAGCATGAGCTTGAAGGAGGGAGAGGTGATTATTGCCATAAAAGATAATGGAAAAGGAATCTCCAAGGAAGCTCTAAACTATATTTTTGATAGATTTTATAGAGAAGATTATTCAAGAAACAGCTTAACAGGTGGAAGCGGCTTAGGTCTTGCAATATGTAAAAAAATAATAGAAGAGCATGGAGGTAGAATATGGGCTGAAAGTGAGGAAAACGTTGGTACAAATATGTGCTTGGCTATAAAAATTTGTGATTAAAATTGGAGGATAAAAATATGAAAAGTAAAGTTGTAAAAATTGTAAGTGCAGTTGTAATTGTATGTTTAATAGGTGGCGGAGGATATTATTTTTATAATAAATCATCAAAAGCAAAAGCAGCTAGCAATACAGCTAAATATTATACGGTAACAGCTGAAAAGTCTAATATTGATGTTACAGTTTCTGCCACAGGAACAGTTGAGGCAACGCAGACTAAAGATGTAGTTGCAAATAACAGCGGAACAGTTCAAAACTTAAATGTAAAGCTTGGAGATACAGTGAAAGAGGGAGATACTATTGCAAAGGTTCAAAGTGATGATATAGATGCAGCAGTGAACAAGGCTAATTTAACGGTACAGCAGCAGCAGCTTCAAGTTAATAACGCAAAGAATGCTAATGATCAGGCAATGCAAAGTTTATCGCTTCAATCAGCTCAAAATGATTTAAGTAATAAAATAGAACAGCAAAACAAAATGACATTAACAGCACCTATAGGTGGAGTTGTAGTAGCTAAAAATGATAACAATGGAGATAGTGTTCAAGCAGGAAAAGCTCTAATTACAATTGCAGATTTAAGCTCTATGAAGATAGATGTTCAAGTTGATGAGCTTGATATATCTAAAGTAAAAACAGGACAAACAGCAGATATTACTTTTGATGCCATAAGCGGAAAAACATATACAGGTACTGTAGACAGCATATCTCAAATGGGAACAACAACAAATAATGTGACAACTTATGATGTAATTGTAGATATAAATAATCCGGATGGAGTAAAAATAGGAATGAACGGAAATGTAAGCATAAAAGTAACTTCAAAGTCTGATGCACTTACAATTCCTGTAGAAGCTCTTATTGAGAGAAACAATAAAAAATATGTAATGCTTAAAACAAGCGGCAGCACTGCAGACTCTAATACTCAAGGGTCTTGGAAAAGAAAGAGCAGTGGGACTAACAGCGGCTATCAAGGTAATGGTTCAAATAGAAGAGGTGGAAACGGTAGTTTAAGAATGTCAGCATTAGGAGGGAAACTTGTAGAGGTTGAAACAGGTCTTGAAAATGAAACAACAGTTGAAATAACTTCAGGAATTAAAGAGGGCGATGAAGTTATGATACAGTTACCTCAGACAACTAGCACAAATTCACAAAAATCAAGTGGCTTTGGAGGTTTCGGCGGCGGCAGCTTTGGTGGACTTGGCGGTGGAAGTAGACAAAGTGGTTCTGGTAGCAAGAATAACAGTTCAAATGGAAATAATGCAGGGAATTCAGGTAATAATACATCAAATAGTGGTACAAGTTCATCAGGTAATTCAGGAAATGGTGCTGGAGTAGGTAAATAAAATGTAAAGGAAGGGAAAAGATATGGCTTTAGTTATTAAAATGAGGAATATAAACAAAGTATATAAAATGGGTAAAAATGAGTACAAAGCCTTATTTGATATAAACCTCGATATAAAAAAAGGTGAATTTGTATCGATAGTAGGACCTTCTGGAGCAGGAAAGTCAACTCTTATGAATATCATAGGTTGTCTTGATAATGCTACCTCTGGAGAGTATTTTTTAGATGATGTGAATACAAATTGCAATGATAACAAGCTTGCGGAAATAAGAAATAATAAAATTGGTTTTATATTTCAAAACTACAATTTGCTTTCAAAGTTAAGTGTTATTGAGAATGTAGAATTGCCTCTTGTATATCAGGGGATTAAGAGCAGCGAAATAAAGAAAAGATCTATGGAAGCCTTAGATAAGGTTGGGTTAACATCTCATATAAAGCATAAACCTGCTGAATTATCAGGGGGACAAAAGCAAAGGGTCGCTATTGCTAGAGCGCTTGTTACTAAACCGGAAATAATATTGGCGGACGAGCCTACTGGAGCTTTAGACAGTAAGACAGGAAAAGAAGTAATGGAAATGATTAAGGAATTAAACAAAGAAGGAAATACAATAATACTTATAACTCATGATATGAGTATTGCAAAGCAGGCAAAAAGGGTAGTAACAGTAAAGGATGGAAGAATAACCTCGGATGAAATAAATGAAGCTGTGTAAGAATTAGATAAAGATAAACCACTTTAATTAAGGAAATTTATTTGTACCATAAAGCCTAGAGTAAGGCATTTTGGCTTTGTATAAATATAGTGAAGCCTAAACTATTTATGTTCCCAAAAACCAATCTTCAAGGAATTATGGTGCATATATAGTTTGTAGTTGGACTAGTTTTACTTATAGGTGGTTTATCCATAAAAGGAGGCTAAAATATGCAATTTACAAGACTTGTGAAGATGGCAGTACAGTCGGTATGGTCAAATAAGATAAGATCATTCCTCACTATGCTTGGCATAATAATCGGTATATCTTCTGTTATTGTACTTGTGGGAATGGGACAAGGAACAAAGGAGAGTGTATCACAGCAAATAGAAAGTCTGGGAACAAATTTAATAACAGTTAGTATAACAGGCAATAGAAGTAAGTCATTTTCATCTAAGGAACTTAATCAAATAAAGGCAAAGCCTGGTATAAAGGATATAGCACCGGAGCTTTCATCTACTGCTAATGTAAAAGCTGGAGATAATACGGCAAGTACTAGTATGGAAGCAAGCACTCCAAGCTATGCAGAAATAAGAAATTTAACTGTAAGTTCTGGAAGATTTATAAATCAAAGAGATCAGGATAACAGATATAAGGTTGCTGTAGTTGGAATTGATGTTGCAAATGAACTTTACAGTTCAACTGATGTTGTAGGTCAAATAATAAATGTAAATGGTGTTGATTTTAAAATTGTTGGTGTACTTGCAGCTCAGGGCAGCTCTTCTACGGGCTCTGGTGATGATAGAATTATAGTGCCATTAAGTACTGCTCAAAGGCTTACAAAAACTACAAGTGTAAGAACCTTTTATGTTGAAGCAAAGAGCAAAGATACAGTAGACGAGGCAATGGGATATTTGCAGCTTTTTCTAAATACCAAGTTTGGAGCAGCCTCAAACAGCTATAGAATTTTTGATCAAACAAGTATATTAGATACAGTAAACAAAACTACAAGCAGCTTAACCACAATGCTTTCAGGTATAGCAGCAATATCCTTGCTTGTAGGAGGAATAGGTATTATGAATATAATGCTTGTTTCTGTAATTGAAAGGACAAAAGAAATAGGTATAAGAAAGGCCATAGGTGCAAAAAGAAGAACAATACTTTTTCAATTCCTTTTAGAGTCTGCGGGAATAAGTGCTATTGGGGGAATGCTTGGCGTAGCTTTGGGATATGGCCTAGCATATATTGCACAAAGACTTCTTAAAATGAATGTATCAATATCCTTAAATGTAGTTTTAGGAGCAGTTGCGTTTTCAGTTGCAGTTGGAGTTATTTTTGGAATGTATCCAGCAAATAAAGCTTCAAAGCTTAGCCCAATGGAAGCACTTAGGTTTGAGTAATTAAAAATATACATTTAAATTTTAGGTTGGTGTATAATATAAAGATATTGCGAATTAACATCATCTTGGAATATTAAATAAAATTAATAAATCTAAGCGTCAAATTGTTAAAATCTTAAGAGCTTTCAATAACTCGCTGAAAAAATGCTCAAACAAATTGAAATCTCTAAAGCTTTTAACAATTTGCCACTAAGATTTACAAAATTTTATTTAAACTATTCCTTCAATGACGTTACTTCGCAGGGCGGAAAATCAAGGAATATTTTTCTCCGCTTCTCTACGAAAAATGCGCTGTAAAAATGGTTAATCAATGTAAACTGGTGTTGGTATACATATATTACAAAAAATTAATTGATTAACAAATATTCACGCCTAAAATTCCGTAGGTACGGAGGAATTTTTTCATTGCACAACCGTGGGAGCGAAGCATTGTTCCTTCGCAATTTTTATATGGGGTGAGTTTATGAAAAAGATTTTAATTATAGAGGATGAAATAAGCATAGCGGAGCTTGAAAAGGATTATCTTGAGCTTAGTAATTTTGATGTAGACATAGAAACTTCGGGAAAAAGCGGTCTTGAATACGCAAAGTCAAGGGATTATGACCTCATAGTATTGGATTTAATGCTTCCGGAAATAAGTGGATTTGATATTTGCAGGGAAGTCAGAAAGGTTAAAGATATACCAATTTTAATGGTTTCTGCAAGAAAAGAGGATATAGATAAGATAAGAGGACTTGGTCTTGGAGCGGATGATTATATGACAAAGCCATTTAGTCCCAGTGAACTTGTTGCAAGAGTGAAGGCACACATAAATAGATATGAAAGATTAACACAGGGAAATAAAAACTTTGATGATGAAGATATACAAATCAGAGGTCTTAATATAAATAAAGCATCTAGAAAGGTGTTTGTAAATGGAAAAGAAGTAGTGTTTACTACTAAGGAATTTGATTTGCTGCTATTTTTGGCTCAAAATCCAAATAGAGTTTTTAGTAAGGGAGAACTTTTCGATAGAATATGGCATATGGATTCTATAGGTGAGATAGCTACCGTAACCGTACATATAAAAAAGATAAGAGAAAAGATAGAGAAAGATACCTCCAATCCAGAATATATAGAAACCGTATGGGGAGTTGGCTACAGGTTTAGGGGATAATATAGATAAATAAGCTGAAAGCTTAAAATAGCTGGTGTTATAATTTTACAAGTAATATTTTGTATGCCTTAATCAGTTGACAATGGACAGTTGACAATTGATAGTTAAGGATGATTTACCTTTTGCTTTGCTCAGGTAAATCTTAGAACTTGATGGTGTCAGCTGTGCTCGACACTTTATTTAGATTGAAACAATTAAAAATATATTGACATGAAGAGTATAGGTGGTATAATTAATATTATAAATTAGAATACTAATCCTATCTGAGTGATAGGTAATAACTTAATAGTTGTTTAGAGTCTTATCAAGAGAGATGGAGGGATTGGCCCGATGAAATCCAACAACCTGAATAATTGTTTTATTTAAGGTGTTAATTCCAGCAGGAGTAACCTGAGAGATAAGAGACGGTAGAGTTTAACTTTCTGTAGCTTATTACGGAAAGTTTTTTTATATGAACAACTTAGTTTATAAAAAATATTATATAGATATTCTGTTGATTGACTGGATAAACCAGAGGTCAAGTTTTATATCGCATGGAAATGCTTCCTGAGATATGAAACTTGGCCTTTTTAATTTTAATAAAAGCAAATAAATTTAGGAGGAGTATATATTATGAGGCAAATAGCTATTTATGGAAAAGGTGGAATAGGTAAATCTACAACAACTCAAAATTTGACTGCAGGTTTATCTGAAAGAGGAAAAAATGTTATGGTAGTTGGCTGCGATCCAAAGGCTGATTCTACAAGATTGCTTTTAGGAGGACTTGCACAGAGAACAGTATTAGATACCTTGAGAGAAGAAGGAGAGGATGTAGATTTAAATTATCTAATGAAAAAAGGCTTTAAAGGAATAAGATGTGTAGAATCCGGTGGACCTGAACCGGGTGTAGGATGTGCTGGCAGAGGTATTATAACTTCTATAAGCATGCTTGAAAGGCTTGGAGCATATACAGAAGATTTGGATTATGTTTTTTATGATGTTTTAGGTGATGTTGTTTGTGGTGGCTTTGCTATGCCAATTCGTGAAGGTAAGGCAAAAGAAATATATATTGTAGCTAGTGGGGAAATGATGGCACTTTATGCAGCAAATAATATATCAAAGGGAGTACAAAAATATGCCAATAAGGGCGGAGTTAGATTGGGTGGAATTATATGTAACAGCAGAAAAGTAGACAACGAGAAGAAACTGCTGGAGGCATTTGCAGAGGAATTAGGTACACAACTTATTTATTTTGTACCAAGAGATAATGTAGTTCAAAGGGCAGAAATTAATAAACAAACTGTAATACAATTTGCTCCAGAATCAAATCAAGCAAATGAGTATAGATCGTTGGCAGAAGCAATAGAAAAAAATAAAAATTTTGTGATTCCAAAGCCAATGACACAAAAAAGACTTGAAGAAATAATTTTGACACATGGCTTAATAGAACAGGCAATATAAGCTACTGTAGATAAACAAGCGGAAAGCTTTAAATTACTAATACCAAATTTATCCTTATAAACTTGAATTTGAAGAATAGTAGAGAGCAAGGAGTAGAGAGTAGAGTGAATGTGGATTTGCCTTTCGCTTCTCTCAGGTAAATCTTAGAACTTAATAGTGTCAGCTTTGCTGGACACTATATTTTAAGTGCCTTGGGCGCAATAAGTTTTAGATTTTTCGAAGCATAGCAGAGAAAAATCATCCTTAACTGTCCTCTGTACTCTAAGCAAAATCTTAGGTTTACGGGATAAACTTGATATTAGTCATTTGAAACTTTCATGTTGTCTATCTATATAGATAAACCGCTTCAACTATTTAAATTCATGTGCACCATAATGCCCAGAAGATGGCATTTTAGTACAAATAAATTTCAAGTTTCAGAGTGGTTTATCTTTATTAAGATTTTTATTTAAGTTTAGGAGGAGGTAAATTCAATGAGATTTGATCTTAAAACTTCAGTGGTAAAAACCCGTGAAAAGCGCCTTGGAACTATAATTGGCTGGAGAACTGGAAAAGCTTCAGAGTTGTCTAAGGATTCCGCATTTACCTGTGCTGGTTGTAAGGGAAACGGAGGAAAGAAACTTTGTGAAGCTGTAGGTCCATTTACACAAGGTTCAACCTGCAGTGAGCAGATGGTTGAGTGTCAGGCTGGAAATGTGAGAGATGCAGTTTTAATTCAGCATTCACCAATAGGCTGTGGAGCTGGTCAAGTATCATATAACTCCATATATAGAAATGGTTTAGCTATTAGAAACTTACCAATTGAAAATATAAAGATAATAAATACTAATATGAAGGAAACAGATACGGTGTTTGGAGCACTTGATAAATTAGAACAATCTATAAGAGATGCGTGGGATAGACATCATCCAAAAGCAATTTTCGTTGGAACCTCTTGTGCTGCAGGAATAATTGGAGAGGATATAGATAGTATAACAACTAAAATGCAGGAAGAACTTAAAATACCAATCATTCCAATACCCTGCGAAGGATTTATGTCAAAACATTGGAGTACAGGTTTTGATGCAACACAGCATGGAATTTTAAGGCAGATAGTTAATAAACATCCCAAGAAACAAGAAGATTTGGTTAATGTAATCAATCTCTGGGGAAGTGATGTTTTTACACCAATACTTAAAGAACTAGGTCTTAGGGTAAATTATGCTGTAGACCTGGCAAGGGTGGAGGATCTTGAAAAGCTTTCAGAAGCAGCAGCTACTGTTACATTTTGTCATACTTTATCATCTTATATTGCAGCTGTTTTAGAAGAACAATTTGGAGTACCAGAGGTTAAAGCACCACAGCCATATGGAATTGCGGGTACAGACGCCTGGATACGAGAACTTGCTAAGGTCACACATAGGGAGGAAAAGGCAGAGGCTTATATAGAAAGAGAACACCAAAGAATAGCTCCAAAATTGGGAGAACTTAGAACGCTTTTAAAGGGTAAAAAAGGTTATGTTGCAACAGGTTCTGCATATGCGCATGGGCTTATTGCAGTGCTTAAAGAGCTTGGAATTCAGGTTGATGGCTCCCTTGTATTTCATCATGATCCTGTGTATGACAATAATGATGAAAGTAAGGATTCTTTAGCTTTTTTGGTAAAGCACTACGATGATGTTCCCAATTTTAGTGTAAGCAACAAACAGCAATATCAATTTTATGGATTGCTTAAAAAAGTAAAGCCCGATTTTATACTTATAAGACATAATGGGCTTGCTCCACTTGCTTCGCGTATGGGAATTCCAGCAGCGCCACTTGGTGATGAACATCATGCTGTAGGTTATCAGGGGATTTTAAATTTAGGTGAAACAATTCTTGAAATACTTGCACATAAAAAATTTCATGAAGATTTATCTAAGCATGTAAAACTACCATATACAAAGTGGTGGCTTGAGCAAACAGATCCATATATACTTGAAAAGCAAAATTATGCTGTGGGGAAGGAGTGAGGATAGTGTCTAATTCAATTGAGCAGGTTAGGTATGGCTGTGCTATTGGGGCAATGCATAGTGCTTTTGCAATTCCAAGAGTAATTCCAATTACTCACTGTGGACCAGGTTGTGCGGATAAGCAAACTGCAAATATAAGCTTTTATAATGGATTTCAAGGTGGAGGATACGGAGGAGGTTCTGTTGTACCTAGCACTAATATACATGAAAAAGAAGTTGTATTTGGAGGTGCCAATAGACTTAGAGAACTAATTGAAGCTTCCTTCAAGGTTTTGGATGCAGATTTATTTGTGGTTATGACGGGCTGCATTCCAGATATTGTAGGAGATGATGTTGGCGCTGTAGTTAGTGAATTTCAAGACAAGAATTTTCCGGTAGTATATGCGGAAACGGGAGGATTTAAAGGAAATAATTTTATAGGTCATGAACTGGTAACAGAAGCTATTATTGATCAATATGTAGGTGATTATGATGGCCCTAAGCAAAAGGGACTTGTAAATGTGTGGTCACTTCTTCCGTATCACAATACTTTTTGGAGAGGTGATCTTACAGAAATTAAGAGGATTTTAGAGGGTGTAGGCTTTGAGGTAAATATTTTATTTGGGCATGAAAGCAAAGGCATTTCGGAGTGGAAAAATATCAAGAAAGCACAATTCAATTTAGTTTTATCTCCATGGCTTGGACTTAAAACTGCAGAGCATCTAAAAAGCAAATATAATCAGCCATATTTGCATATTCCTGTGATACCAATAGGGGCTAAGGAAACCAGTGAGTTTTTAAGAAAAGTGGTTGATTTTGCGGGGATTGATAAAAGTAGGGCTGAGAAATTTATTGAAGCTGAGGAAAAAAGATATTATCAGTACTTAGAGGATTTTTCAGATTTTTATGCAGAGTACTGGTGGGGGCTTCCAGCTAAGTTTGCCATTGTAGGGGATAGTGCATATAACTTAGCTATAACAAAGTTTTTAGTGAATCAGCTTGGATTGATACCTGCAAAACAAATTATAACTGAAAATCCGCCTCAAAAATATAGAGATATCATTAAAGAAGAATATAAACATATAGCAGAGGATGTTTCATTAGACGTGGAATTTGAAGAAGATAGCTACACAATTCATGACAAAATAAGAAAAACTGATTTTGGACATAAACCACCAATTATATTTGGAACTACGTGGGAAAGGGATTTGGCAAAAGAATTGAAGGGTTCTATAGTTGAAATAGGGTTCCCAGCATCCTATGAGGTTGTTATATCAAAATCCTATATAGGATATAAAGGAGCACTTACTTTGCTTGAAAAAATATATACTACTATAGTTAGCGCAAGCGCTTAAAGCATATGCTGAGTAATTTATAATTGATTTTTTAAAAGTTTTTTAGCATTTTTAAAATTTAATCATATATACAAGGTGAAAGGGGTTGATAATATGGCAGCAAATGCTACTAAATTTCAAACAGCAATTCAGCTTGTATATTCATTAGGTAAGGGAGCAGACGGAAAGGATAAAGAAAAAGCAGTTAAGTTTTCTAATGTAGATGTTTCGGCTTCAGATGATGATATTTATTCAGTAGGTAATGTTTTGGCATCACTTATGTCTGTAACAGTAACAGGAATAGAAAAAATAGATCACAGTAAAATTGTGAATCAATAATAGGGAGGGATTTAAATGGCTAAGAGTTTAACTATGACTTTTTTAACTGATGGAGGAAAAAAAGCAACTTTAAATGTTCCAAATGTAAAGGACAGTCTTACAAAGGATGAAATTTCGGCAGCGGCAAATACTATAATAACTAAAGGTGTATTTAATACAGCAAATGGCAAGTTTGTAAAAATAGATTCTGCTAAAATAGAGGAAAGAAATTCTACAGCGTTAATATAGGTTAGGGTAAAAGTATTCTTTAGCGTAAGATTAAGTAAAATTTTTGTTAAAATAATTACATCCTTAATTTCCATTAGAATAAGTCGGATTACATCGCAAGGTGTAGCCCGACTTTTATTGTTTTATTTATGAATATACTGTATAATAAGATATAAGATTAAGGGAAGGTGATCTATTGATGAAGGCAAGTGCAGTTGATATAAAAAAAATAGTAGCTGATAAGAATCTAAACATAGGATTTCAACCAGTAGTATCTGTAATACAGAAGTCAGTAATAGGCCTTGAGGCGACTTTTTTAGGAGTTAATGATGAAAGTGGTAAGAATATACCTGCCTCTAAACTCTTTAAGCTTGCTGAAAAGGAAGGCATTGCAATAGAACTCGATAGGCTTTACAGGGAAAAAGCTATTGAGAAGTTTCAGAATCTTTGCAAAGATAACAAGGAACTGCTTTTGTTTATAAACATAAATATAGCTATAATTGATAAGTATATTGGTTCAGGAATAATAATGAATCAAATATCAGATAGCAGTATATCAGCTAAAAATGTTGTTCTTGAAATTGTAGAAGAGAAAATAGACAATATTGAAGCTCTAAAACAATTTATATACCTATATAGGAGTAAAGGATTTCTTATATCGCTTAAAAATCTCGGAGCTGGCTTTGTAAATATGGATAAGATATCATATGTAGAACCAGATATAATAAAAATAAATAAAGCTATAACAAAGGGAATAGAGCTTGATTATTACAAGCAAGAAATATTTAAATCTCTTGTTAATCTTTCTAAAAAAATAGGAGCTCTTGTAGTATGTGAGGAGATAGAAACCGAGCAGGAAGCCATGATAATAATGGAACTTGGAGCTGATATGCTTGAAGGAGAATATTTTAAAAATGGCAAAGAAATTGATGCAGAGCATATGAGAGAACTCAAGGAGTTCATAGGCAAAACAGCAATAAATTATAAAGATTATATGCAAGAAGAAATACATGCTAGAGAAGATATCCATAAAAGTTATGATGATATAATTAACAAGGTACTTGAAAAACTTTCAAAAGCTAAAGAAGACAAATTTCAAAAAATTATCGATGAAGTTATAGAAAAATATAGTGAATTAGAGTGTGTATATATACTAGATAAGAGTGGAATTCAAATTGGTAACACATCTACAAAATGCATTAATATGCGTGAACAAAGGGCACTCATATTTCAGCCTGCCAAAAATGGAACTGATCATTCCTTGAAAAAGTATTACTATTACTTAAAGAGTATGAGTCTTGAAAAATATGTTACCGAGCCATATATATCTCTTGCAACAGGTAACTTATGCATAACAATATCAGCCACATTTAAAAATGTAGACAATAATGAATATATATTATGTATAGATTTTAATCCGGATTATATAAATATGTAAATTATATCGGTATTTAAGTACAAAAGAGATAGGCATAATACGGAATACAATAAAAGGTGCTCATTTTGTGCACTTTTTATTGTATTGTTATGTAAAGTTATATGCACAGTGTACTAAGAATGAAATTTTAGTTAGGGATCTTCTAAAATTATGTGTGATATTATATATTTTTGATTGTGGGGGATTTAAATGAATATCAGCGACAATATTTATGAAGGAAATGAGGGTGAACGTAAAAAAAGTTTATATAGAAGAAACTTAATACTTTTATTTCTGTCGGGGATTGTTTTATTGTATGTAGCACTGCCGACTACTTTTACGGATAACAAAACATATGTCAATATTGTAGAAATGATTAATTTATTACTTAAACTAAGTATGTTTATATCTGTTATAATTGCGTATAAAATTTATCACAAAACAGTATTTATATATTTAGAAATAATTTTAGGAGTTATTTCGGTAATAAATATTGTTTTTTTGATTGCATTGGTTAAAGGTGGAGGAGCTTTAAACAATATTCCTAATGTTTGCTATATGTTCAAATTTATAATAGACTGCATTGCCTACACATCAGCAATTACATTTAGCATATTGTTAAAAAGTACAGTTACAAATAAAGTTTTAAAAAGAGTTCAGATTATATATGGTGTAATACCATTAATGCTTGTTGTAATAATACAATTCAAAGGAAGATATTTTAATTCCTATAATACTATAAAATTAGAAAATATAATGTATTATGGTCAATTAGCATTTTTAGCTATGCTTTTTGTATGCCTGGTTATAATATACAAAAATTCAAATAAGCTTCAAAATAAAGGCTTTTTTAAAAAGCTTATAGTGGCAGATGTCTTGTTTATGATTTCGCATATATTATCTCTAAACTTTATACCATTGATTCATTATTTACATAGATGTAATTATATTTTTTCCTTGCTAGGCACCGCTATTATTTGCCAGGTTGTTATTGAGGCTACACTTCAAAATCAATTGGAAAAGTTGTATAGAAGCATAAGTGAGAAAAATTGTGAAATTGAGAATTTAAAATATTTGTATCGAAGTGTTTTTGAGTTTATGTCCGATGGAATTATTATAAGAGATGGTGGAAACATAATTTTTGCTAATAATTCTATGGTAGAAATGACAAGGGCAGTTTCAGATGAAAAATTTAAGGGCTTTAATGTAGTAAAACTTATAGGAAGTAAATACATTGAAAGATTTAACCAGTATAACAAGTTAGTTTTGGAAGGCAAAAAAGTAAATGGAATTACAGAAGAAATAGTTTGTTTTGATGGCAATAAGATTATGGTAGAGGTTAGCTGCACAAAAATTGTTATGGCTGGAAAGAGCATGATTTTAAGTATTGTAAAAAATATTTCGAATCAAATGAAGGCAGAACAAAATGAAAAAGAGCTTATAGCGGCAAGAAATAAGGATAAGCTGAGAGGAGAATTTTTTGCTAATATATCGCATGAACTTAGAACACCAATAAACGTTATATACAGTTCACTGCAAGTTATGCAAATGCATATGGAAAAAGACAACATAAATAATGATAAAATTGACTGCTATATGAAGGTTATAAAACAAAATTGCTATAGACTTTTAAGAATTATAAGCAATTTAATTGATATAACTAAAATCGAAGCTGGATTCTTGAAGCCTAATATGTCCAGACGGGAAATTGTAAGTTTGATTGAAAATATATCTATGTCTATAGTTACATATCTTCATCAAAAGGATATGGAGCTTGTATTTGATACTGATATAGAAGAAAAATATGTTGAATGTGATGCTGATATGATGGAAAGGGTTATGCTTAACTTATTCTCAAATGCTGTGAAATTTAGAAAAAGTAATGGACATGTATGGGTCAATATACATGACACTAAAGATGGTAGTGTAACTATAGAAGTAAAGGATGATGGCATAGGAATTCCTGAAGAAAAGCAGAAGTTAATTTTTAAGAGATTTACTCAGGTGGATAGTTCCCTAATAAGAAGGTCTAAAGGAAGCGGAATAGGATTATCTCTTGTAAAATCTATAATTGAGATGAACTCTGGAAGCATAAGATTTGAAAGTAAAGAGGATGTGGGAACTAAGTTTATAATAAAGCTTCCATCAGAGAGGAATGAGATAATGCATGAGTACAGTGATGTTAAATCTATATCTGACAGTGGTATCGATAATACAAAAGAAAAAGTGAATATAGAATTTGCAGATATATGAAATGGGCTAATTAAAACATAGTTTTATTGTAAAGAAATATATAGAAAAATAACCAACTTTATGATAAAATTATGATAGCAATTATATAACAATTAGATATTAGGGGGTATAATTTATGTATTGTCCAACATGTGGATCAGAGAATCCAGAAGGAGCGAAGGTTTGTGAGAAATGTGGTGCAAGCCTAACAGAAGATAATAATATAGGTAACAGTACAATAAGTGATGAATATGAGGTTGAGTACGCAGGATTATTTAAAAGATTTTTGGCCTATGTAGTTGATGGTATTATTTTAGCTATAATTGGGGCTATTGTAGGAAAAATAGTAGGATACAGTTCCTTTACAGCAATGCTTAATGCAGCGACTGGTAAAGCTATTGACGTTAATGCATTTAGAACTTATTATACAATAGTATTAATAATAGGAATTGCGTACTATGTACTTTTAGAAAGTTCACCAAAACAAGGTTCGCTTGGTAAGATGCTGCTTGGAATAAAAATAACTAATGAAAATGGTGGAAGAATATCCATAGTAACTGCTTTAGAGAGATATGTGATATTAGGAGTTTTTGGAATAATTAGTTCTGTTTTATCTATAATTCAAGGACCACCTAAGGTAAGTACAACTGGAGTTGGAGCTGCAGCTTTTAGTTCATCAACAATATTAGCATTTGTAAGCCTTGTATACTATATTATAATACTTATAACTATGCTTTCATCACAGTATAAGCAAGGACTTCATGATAAACTAGCAAAAACTTATGTTGTAAGTAAGTAGAAGTGGAAAAATCCATGGGATATTAATCCTGTGGGTTTTTTATTTATAATTATTTATTTTTATGATAAAATATATGATTATAGTGTTATTCTTATAAAATAGGAGAGATGAAAATGCATAAGATTATAAAAATGCTTAAAGCTGCTGATGATGTGTATAGCATGGAATTTGAGGCTGCAAGGATAGCTAAGGCTTTTAAACCAGGGCAGTTTGTTATACTTAGGGCACATGAAAAAGGAGAGAGGGTACCTTTTTCGATTTGCAATGTCAACAGGGACAAAGGAACTATAACTATAGTTTTCAGAAAAGTTGGAAAAACTACTGAATATATGTCAAAACTTGAAAATGGTCAGTTTATTTTGGATGCAACTGGACCTTTAGGGCAGCCATCTCAGCTATTGAATATAAAAAGCGGATCAAGTGAAAGGGTTCTTTTTGTATCTGAAAATTCAGCAGCTATAAGAATTTATGCTGAATTAAAATACCTTCATGATAATAATGTACATGCTGATGCTTTATTAAGCTTCGAAGATGAAAATAGATTGATGTTTAAAGAAGAAATCGAGAAATTATCAAATAAAACATATATCTCCTTTAAGAATGGAGAAGGAGAATTTGATGGCAGCACAGATAAGGCTGTTAAACATATATTAGAAAACGGTAATTATACATTAGTCGTTTGTATGGGTTCTGTTAAAATGATGAAGGAAGTTTCTGCGGTAACAAAGACTAAAGGAATAAAAACTATAGTTAGTCTCAATGTTTTAATGCTTGATGGAACGGGAATGTGTGGAGCATGCAGAGTAAATGTAGGAAACGAAATAAAGTTTGCCTGCGAGGATGGTCCGGAATTTGATGGTCATCTTGTGGATTTTGATGAAGTTATGATAAGGCAGAGCATATACTCAAGTGTTGAGGCAAAAAAGAAATACAGAGAACAACATGCAGGCACAGAGGCTGCGGTTGAGAAAGAGGGGTGCTAATCTTGGATAGAATGAAAAGAATACCTATGAAGGAGCAGGAAGTTAAAGCTAGAATAAAAAATTTCAATGAGGTTTGTCTTGGATACACCCCAGAAGAAGCTAAAATGGAAGCGGAGAGATGCCTTCAATGTAAAAATCCAAGATGCGTAAAAAATTGCCCCGTTTCAAATAATATTCCAGAGTTTATAAAGTGCATAAAAGAGGGCGAATACGCAAAAGCAGGAGAGATAATATCAAGGACAAGTACCCTTCCAGCAGTGTGCGGCAGAGTTTGTCCACAAGAACTTCAGTGTGAGGGAGGATGTGTCCTTGGCATAAAGGGAGAGCCTACATCCATAGGAAGGCTTGAGAGATTTGTGGCAGATTGGTGCAGAAATAATGATGTTAAATTTGTAGATAAGGCACCAGCGGTAGGGAAAAAAGTAGCCGTTGTTGGAAGTGGACCAGCAGGACTTGCTTGTGCAGGAGATTTAGCTAAGCTTGGATATGATGTTACAATTTTTGAAGCCCTTCATGAGCTTGGAGGAGTGCTTGCCTGGGGAATACCAGAATTTGTACTTCCAAAAGAAATAGTTAAGCATGAAGTAGAAAATTTAAAAGAGCTTGGAGTTAAAATAGAAAAGAATGTGCTGGTTGGAAGAACCATAAGTGTAGATGATTTATTAGGTGAAGAGGGCTTTAGTGCTGTGTTTTTAGGAACAGGTGCAGCAGTTCCAAACTTTATGGGCATATCAGGAGAAAGCTTAAATGGAGTGTGCTCTGCAAATGAATTTTTAACTAAAAATAACCTGATGAAGGACTATGATTCTGGATACGATACACCTCTTATAGCTGGTAAAAAAGTTGTAGTAGTTGGAGGCGGAAACGTAGCAATCGATGCTGTGCGTGCAGCAATTAGAGTTGGGGCTGAAGCACATATTGTATATAGAAGAACTGAAAAAGAAATGCCAGCAAGAGTTGAAGAAGTGAAATTTGCGAAGGCAGAGGGAATACAGTTTCATTTACTTACAAACCCAATTGAGATTATTGGTGATGAATATGGATTTGTAAAAGGGGTTAAGTGTATAAAGATGGAACTTGGAGAACCAGATGAATCTGGAAGAAGAAGACCTGTAGAAATAGAAGGATCAGAATTTGTAATACCTTCAGATATGGTTATAATGGCAATTGGTACAAGAGCAAGCAGTTTGATTTCATCTACTACGGACAACATAGAAGTAAATAGAAAGAATTGCTTTATTATAGATGAGGAAACAGGCAAGACAACAAAACCTCATGTTTATGCTGGCGGAGATAATGTTACAGGACCTCAAACTGTAATTTTAGCTATGGCGGCTGGAAGAAGAGCAGCAAAAGCTATAGATATGGAGCTTAAGGGAGAAAAATAATTTTTGTAAACAAAATGAAACCTTTTATGTATAGATTCTTAAAATGTAATTTGATATAATTTAACGTTGTGTAGTATATATAAAATGCAGCTTGTTTTAAGCTGCATTTTATAATTTGCTATGAGAGGAGGAAAAAATGGACAAGTTTATTGGGAAAATTAAAAATATAAGACCAGATTTGTTTTTCATATATACATATTTAATTTTATTATTGAAATTTACAATTTTTACAGGGTTTATTAATTTAAATAATCCAAGTTTTTTAGAGCTTTTTAAAGGATTTTATCACATACAATCATACGTTATTTTTATACTCTTTACTTTAGCTTATTTATCTATAGCATTTTTGTTTAAGGGTAGAGCAAGAGGGTATGCATTAATAATCCTAAACTTGTTAATATCAGTATTGCTTTTAGCAGATCTTTGGTACTTTAGGGGGTACAATACCTTCATATCACCAAATCTTTTAAAGGAAACGGGAAATTTAGATGATTTGCAGGATAGTATATTTGCAATGATGCATAAAGAGGATATTGTATTTATATTTGATATAGTAATTGTAACTGCAGCCTATATTTATTTTAAAAAAATATATGTAGGATGTAAGAGAAATATAAAGCTTTTGGCAGCTTTTATGCTTATAGCCATTTGTTATATGCCAGTTTCTATACATGTTTTCCATCATTATATATATCAGTATTGGCTTGGTTCTAAGTGGAACCCTATATACACTATGTCAAGGATATCTCCAATAGGTTATCATGTTTATGATACTATGGATTTTATTGAAAATTTAAAACCAAAAGCTCTTAAGGTTTCAGACAAGGATGAAATAAAAAAATGGTACAAAGATAATAAGGAAAATGTTCAGGATAATAATTACAATGGAATGTTTAAAGGTAAAAATCTACTTGTAATTCAGGTTGAATCGCTGGAGAATTTTGTAATAGGTCAAAAAATTGATGGACAAGAAATAACTCCAAATTTAAATAGGCTTTTAAAAAATAGTGTATACTTTTCAAATTATCACGAAAATATTAAGCAAGGTACAAGCTCTGATGCAGATCTAATGACTAATACATCTATATACCCTGTTACTAAAGGAAGTACATTTTTTAGATTTCCAGAGAATAAATATAATTCACTTCCCAGTGTGATGAAAAAGTATGATTATTATACAATGGCAGTACATCCGGATAAGGCAATGTATTGGAATTGGATGCCTGCACTTACAGCCATGGGTGGATTTGATAAAAGGGTAGATTCATCTCACTTTAATGAATATGAGAAGATAAACCTAGGAATATCTGATGGAGCCTATTTAAAGCAGGTTGAGCCAATGATTGAAAAGGAGAAAAAGCCTTTTTATAATTTTGTTGTGACACTTACAAGCCACACTCCATTTGAGTTACCAAACAAGTATAAAGAACTTAAGTTAAGCAACAGTGGTATGGCAAGCAGCGAACTTGGTGCATACTTTCAGTGTATTCATTACACAGATAAGCAGCTTGGAATATTTTTAGATAAACTTCAAAAGGATGGAGTACTTAAGGATACACTTGTTGCAATTTATGGAGATCACACAAGCATTCATAAATACTTTCCAGATGATGTGCCTAAAACACCAGGGGTACAATCATGGATGGTAGATGATGAACTTAAAATACCGCTTATAATATACGATGGAAGCGAAAAAATGCAAGGAAAGGAAAACAAAATTACAGGTGGACAAATAGATTTAATGCCTACACTTTTGTATTTGATGGGTGTGGATAAAAAGTATTATGAAAATACAGTGATGGGTAGAAACCTTTTAAACACAAAGAGAGATTACGATCTTTTAACTAATGGGAAAATTATAGGTAATCCAACTAAGGAAGATTTAAATCATTTATCAAATGCTTTTGATGTATCGGATAAAATTATCGAAGGCCAGTATTACGGAACTACCGTGAAGTGATAGCACTCCAGAACATTAAAAAAAGTCCATAAATCTAAGGATTTTAAGATTTTTCCCCTAAGATTTATTGGACTTTTTTTAAATTGTTCTGGAACACTATCACTTCACTCCGGGAGTAAAGCAAGGAAAATTTTCCTCCGTGATCTACGGAAAATGGGGATTAAATAATTGGTGTACAGAAATTTTTAGTAAGATATTATTACATTTATATTCTTGTAAAGATATAGTAAGAAAGAACATATTAAAAACTGTAAAATTATTTAATATATATACATATTTTACAATAAAGCTATAAAATTTAGTGGGTGTGATATATAATAAAATAAGGGAAAAATATATGACTATATTTTAATTAAAATTATAAGAAGGTTAATTATGAATAATAAAAAAATACTTTTTCTATGTGTGTTAATCAGTAGCTTAATAATGTTAAATGGTTGTAGTGTAACAAAAAATACATCATCAATTGCAAGTACAGAAAATATTATAAAGATGCAAATAAGCAACATAGCAAACGTTACAAAAATAGAAATTAAAGCGTATCCAGGCAGGCTTAAAATTGCTCAGAGTAAAAAAGAGATAACAGAAATAATAAATTACATTAATAGTTTAGACTTAAAGAAGGCAACTAAAACAAGGGTTAGTGGAATGGGATATGTGATAACTGTATATTTTAAAGATAATACAAGTAAAAAATATGAGCATATAGGAAATATTTACTTTGTTGACTCGGAAAAAAAGTGGTATAAAATGACCTATAAACAAGCTGAAAAGTTTGAAGGTATTTACAATAGTTTGGGCGAAAAATAATAAAAATTGTGAGGGAAAATATGAATGGAATTGGAACTCAAAAAATAGAGACGGATAGATTAATACTAAGAAGATTTGGAATAGAGGATAGTGCCAAGGTGTATAAAAATTGGACTTCAGATAGTTTGACTACACGCTATTTAAGCTGGGACACTCATGAAAATGAGGCAGTAACAAGAGAATACATCAAATCAAAATTGAGCTTGTATGATAACGAATTTTTCTTTGATTGGATTGTGATTAGAAAAGAAGATTATGAACCAATAGGAGAAATTAGTTGTGTTAAATTTTCAAAATTTCACAGGCTTTGTGAGATGGGTGACTGCTATGGTTCGAAATATTGGAATTTAGGTTATGGAACAGAAGCTTTAAAAGCTTTTATTAAATATATGCTTAAGAAAGTTGAAGTTGACATAGTAATTGCTTGTCATACAGAAAGCAATGCAGCATCTGGACGCATCATGGAAAAGGCAGGTATGAGAAAGGATGCAGTACTACCTAATTATTTTGTTAATAAGGAAACAGGTAAGAGAGAAGCACAGGTGTATTATTCAATAGAACGTTAAATTTTAATGAAAAAACATAAAAGAGGGATAACTATGTTAATGCAAGAACTAACGCCCAAAATGATTGAAGAGTATAAAGAGATATGGAACGAATATAAGGACAAATTATATCCAAATAGAAAGTCTGGAAAAGAAGTTGTGGAATATTTAAAAAATAAATATCTTTTAAAGGAATTACATGATGATAATGCAAGGCTGACAGTAATTGATAATGTATTGCACAACAAGCCCTATGCGGAGAAGTTATCTATCGGAGCAAAACCGCATGCAGTTAACTTTTTTATAGAAGATGAAGGAAATGGAAAGTTCCTTTATGAAAACCAAGATGAAATTTTTAAGGAAGGCAATATTTTTGTTGGAGTTGAACTAGAATCAGGATTTTTCTGCGTTGAAGGTAGTAGTTTACTTTGGGATGAATTATATGCATTTAGAGGCTTGGATGAAAAGGACATTCAGAATTACTTTTGTGTTGGAGAGTATATTTCATGTTTGAAGAAATATAAGTATCATAAAGCTTCATATGTATGTAAAAAGTAGGGTGTTTGCCATTGTGCTAATATATCCTTTCCAATCTCAAATCCACTTTTAATAAGTAGTTTTTTTTAATGTCTGGATTTTTATTGAATATCTCATTTATTGATGAGGAAATAGAAATTTCAATGTCCATTATTGCACCTAAGGTTCCTATAAGTAGTTCAATATAGAATGATTTCTCTGGTGGATGAGTAAGAAATTCTAATTCCTTAAAATGAACACCGCTGGAGTTATCAAATTTTATGACGATTAAAGCTATTAACATGGTTTCAAAGGTAGATTCGAGTTGAACTGTTTCGCCTTTATGTTTTTTATTTAAATTTATTAATAAAGAAATAATAAAGTATATTTTATGATAACATATATTATAGAAGAACAATAAATAATAATTAAACAGTATCTGTTAAAATCATTGATAAAGTGTTATTATAATTAGTAAAATCTTATTAAATTTAAAGCGGAGGTATTAAAATGGAAAATTTCAAATTAGATGATTTAGCAAAGTATAAGTATTTATCGGGAATAAAACACTCACCAGATGAAAAAAATGCGTGTTTTGTTGTACATGAAAGTGATTTAGAAGAAAACAAATATTTATCCAATTTGTACATAGTAAATCTTGAAAGTGAAAAAGTTTATAGGTTAACTAGCTTTAACACTGAGACAAGCTTCCTATGGCTAGATAATGAGAATATAATTTTCCCAGATATAAGAGATGAAAAGGATAAAGCTAAAAAGAAGGCTGGAGAGGAATTTACACAGTATTATAAAATCAATATTAATGGTGGAGAAGCAGAAAAGTTTTTAAGAATAAATAAGAATGTAAATTCAATAAAAATAATAGACAAGGACACATATGTTTTTACTTCGGATCATGATTTAAATAGAAAAGAACTTTATCTTTTAAAGGATGATGAAAAATCAGAGGAAATTAAGGCAAGAAAAGAAGATAAAGACTATGAAGTGCTTGAGGAAATTCCTTTTTGGGAAAATGGAGGTACTTTTACAAGTAGAAAGAGAAATAAGCTGTATTTGTATCATGCAGATGATGATAAAATTGAGCCAATTGTAGGCGACGAGTACGAGAATGTTGGAAACTTTGAAGTAAGCCCAGAAAAAACAAAGGTTTTAATTATAAGTAATACCTTCAAGGATAAAGTGGAGCTTATAGAGGATATGAGTATTTTAGACCTTAAAACTAAAGAAGTGGTTAAAATCAATGAGCAGAATAAACTTGTATATCATTATGCTGCTTTTATGTCGGAAAATAGCGTCATATTTGCAGCTACGGATATGAAAAAGCTTGGACTTAATGAAAATCCAAAATTTTATTTAATTGATTTAAATTCAAAGGAAGCAAGATGCATAACACCAGATTTTGATCGTTCAATTGGAAGCTCTGTTGGTTCAGATTGTAGGTATGGTGGTTCAAGTTCAGTGCAGGTTTACAGAAATTACTTGTATTTTACCACTACAGAGGATGACAGCTCTTTCTTAAATAGAATTGATGAAAATGGTGAAATATCTAAGGTTACTTTTGGTAAAGGCTCTGTAGATGGCATAAGTGTAGCAGCAGAAAATACATTAATTATAAGCATGAAACCAAATAAGCTTGAAGAGTTATTTAAATTACAAAATGGAGCTGAAACTAAATTAACTAGCTTTAATGATTGGGTTTATGCTGAGAGGAAAATATCAGAACCTATAGAAATGACCGTTGAAACAGCACCTGGAGTTACAATAAAGGGCTGGGTAATGAAGCCAGATGATTTCGATGAAAATAAAAAATATCCTGCAATTCTCGATATACACGGTGGCCCTAAGACAGTTTATGGAACAGTGTTCTTTAATGAAATGCAGTATTGGACAAGTCATGGATATGCTGTATTCTTCTGCAATCCAAGAGGAAGCGATGGAAAAGGAAATGAATTCTCTGATATAAGAGGGAAATATGGCACTATAGATTATGATGATATAATGAAGTTTATGGATGCAGTTTTGGAAAAGTTCACTTTTATTGATAAAGATAGAGTAGGAGTTACAGGCGGTTCTTATGGTGGCTTCATGACAAACTGGATAATAGGACATACTGATAGATTTAAAGCAGCAGCATCCCAAAGAAGCATAGCTAACTGGGTATCTAAATTTGGTACAACTGATATAGGATATTTCTTTGTGGAAGACCAAAACCTTGCAACCCCATGGGACAATCAAGAAAAGCTTTGGGAGCATTCACCACTTAAATATGCTGATAAAGCAAAGACTCCAACTCTTTTCCTTCATTCAGAAGAGGATTATAGATGCTGGATCGCTGAAGGTTTTCAAATGTTCACAGCTCTTAAATATCATGGCGTAGATTCAAGACTTATAATGTTTAGAGGAGAAAACCACGAGCTTAGCAGAAGTGGAAAGCCAAAGCACAAGATAAGGAGACTTAACGAAATAACAGAGTGGTTTGATAAATACTTGAAGTAAAAAATACAGATAAACGAACTGGAATTTAGCGAGGTGATATTGATTTGGGATATTAAATAAAGCTTTATTTAAACCATCCCAAGTCAACATCGCTTCGCTTTGGCTTAAAGGCAAGGAATATACACATATACGGGGTTTGGGCTTTGCCCATTATCCTTCTATACCTTAGGCAAGCACTCGCTTAAAGTCACCACTTAGATTTATAGGATTTTTTTAACGCGACGAAGCATTGTTACTTCACAACTTCCAAGTTGTCTATTTATAAGTAGCCTTGAATAAATTTAAAGTATATTATTTTAATTGAAGGAGGTAAGTATATATGATTAAGTACGTAAACTCAATTGAAAATATAAACGAGGATAATATTAAAGGCTTTTTTGTTGGGTGGGCAAATCCGCCGTCATCTAAAAAACATCTGGAAATTTTAAAGGGCAGCACCTATTTTTGGCTGGCAGTAGATGAAGGCAAAGGAAAGGTAGTAGGATTTATAACTGCTATTTCTGATAAGATAGTAAGTTCATATATTACATTTTTAGAGGTGCTTCCTGAGTATAGAAATATAGGCATTGGCACAGAGCTTTTTAAACGTATGAAGGGGACTCTTGAAAATTATTACATGATTGACTTGATTTGTGACGAAAAGCTAGTGGGCTTCTATAGAAAGTTTGATATGTTCAAATCTCAAGGGATGATTATAAGAAATTTAAAAAAGCAGAGTGGTGAATGAATATGTTAAAAATAAGAGCACATCATTTTTTATGCATGCAGGGGTTCCAAGGTTATGGTTACAATGAAGAATTTGTTGAAAACATGGGTAAAGTGATAAAATATATAAATTCTAAAGAAAACTTGAATATAACTCTTTTAGATAGCTGTGATGATATATGCACTCCGTGTACTAATAACAAAGGTGGTAAGTGTGTTGATTCAAATAAGGTTAACGTTATGGATGAAAAGGTTCTTAAAAAGCTTAACTTGAAGAGTGGAGAAGTTGTTAGTGCAGCAAAGTTATTTAGTTTAGTTAATAAAAAAATAAACACTAAAAATTCAGCAGCGGAGATTTGTGGCACTTGCTCTTGGCATAAGGAATGCTTATGGTTTTCAAAGCTTAAAGACTAGAATTTACAAAATCATAGCATTGTAAAAGTTCACAGTAAATAATATAATTATATTTAAACCAATTTAGGAGAGATTGATAGTATGGAAGACGGTAGAACAAGTGACAAGGTTTTAAATAAAATCCAGGAGAAGATTTTAAATGGAGAGTGGAAATCTGGCGAAAAAATTATGTCTGAAACAAAGCTTGCTGAAGAGTTAAATGTCAGCAGGGTATCCGTGAGAGAGGCTATTGAGAAACTGGCAGCTTTTAATATTGTAAGCAAGAAAAAAGGTGGAGGCACATTTGTCAATGATTTAGGACCTTCCGTATATTTAAACAGCTTGCTTCCAATGCTGATTTTAGATAGAGATAGCTATATGGAGATACTGGAATTTAGATTGATAATGGAGCCAGAAGCAGCTAAGCTTTGCACTGAGAGGTGTGATGATAAGCTTATAGAAGAACTTCAGATAACTTATGAGAATATGTTAAAATATAAAAATGATATAAAAAAGTTTACAGAGGAAGATTTGAATTTTCACACTAAGATTGCAGAGGGAACCAATAATTCCTTGATAATAAAAGTAAATGAGCTTCTTTCAAATGTTCTTGAATGTCACCAAAGAGGCTTGTATGAAAATCTTGGACCAGAAGGTGGAGTTCATGAACATAAATTTATTTTAGATTCCATAAGAAATAGAGATTCAGAGTTAGCCTTCATTTATGCAAGGCGGCATGCTGTTAGAACTATAAACGACTTAAAAAGATTAAAGAAATAAAGAACAGAAAGCTTATGATACTTTCTGTTCTTTATTTTATCAGTTTTTTAAGATTAACTCCCTTAAGCTCACCACTATTCCAGGGGATAACTGCAAAGTTTCCAAGTGAAATTTGATTAACCTTGTTTATCCACTGAATTTCGCTTTTAGCTTTTAACTTCAAAAAATCACTTTTAGTATTGGCGGCAAGCAAACTTGAGTTAACTATCCACCATTTATTATTAATTCCAGATCTTTTTAAATCCTTTTGAAGCCTTTCTGCCTCATAAACTGGAGTGGCCTCTGGAAGAGTTACTATTATAACCTCTGTTTCTTTTTCATTTTTAAGTCTTGGAAGAAGTTTTAAAACTGATTGTGGAATGTCTCCCTCAGACCTTGAAATTTCTTTGTTATAGCTTTGAGTTGAAGCTAAAAGTAATAAGGTATGACCAGTAGGTGCTGTATCTATAACTACCACTTCATTTTCTGCTTTAGCTACTATATCTGCAAAAGCTCTAAATACAGCAATTTCCTGAGTACAGGGTGAACGTAAGTCTTCTTCAATATAGGCAATATCATCCTCACTCATGTTTTCTCCGGCCTTTTTTAAAACTTCTTCTCTATATTTTTTAAGCTCGATTCTTTCATCTATTTTACTTAAGGTTAAGTTATTGTTTTCTTCATTAATAACAAATTTTAAATGAGCAGCTGGATCAGTGGTGGCTAAGTGTACCTTAGTTCCCTTTTCTGAAAGTCCCATAGCGATGGTTGCAGCTAAAGTGGTTTTTCCAACACCGCCTTTGCCCATAAGAAAAATCACTTTCTTTTTGCTTAAGTATAAATCTTCAATAAGGCTTTTAACTCCCTTTAGAGGTTCTTTTTTTAGCTTATTATTATCCTCTTTTTTAATATCTTTCTTAAGCAGCAGTCTTACGTTGTCTATTCCTGTAACATTATATGATCTTAATGGTATGGCGTAAGCTTCAAGGTTTTTTAAATGTTCAGGAAGGTTTTTAAGTGCTGACTGCTGTCTATAATATAGTGAACTTGAGATTTCATCATTTTCATTATCTTCTTTAAGTACTCCGTTAATAACCAGTATTTGATTGCTAATACCTATATCCTTCAACTCAAGAGAAGCTCTTTCTGCCTCTTTAAGAGGAGAATACTCAGGCCTTGAAACTAATATTAACGTAGTTATTTCCTTATTTGATAAGGTGTGGACAGCTTCCTTATACATTTCTTTTTTATCCTCTAAACCGGACAATTGTCCCAAGCAAGAAGCTCCATGAGTACTTTCGCTTATGAAATTGCTCCAGGCGGAAGGTAATTGAAGCATTCTTAAAGTATGCCCTGTGGGAGCTGTATCGAATATAATGTGATCGTATTTTTTCTTTATGCTTTTATCGGTTATAAAGCTTGAAAATTCATTAAAAGCTGCTATTTCAACAGTGCAGGAACCGGACAGCTGTTCTTCCATATTGTCTATTACTGATTTAGGAAGCTTACCTTTATAAGGTGCCAAAACGTATTCTCTATATTCCCTGGCTGCTTCTTCAGGATCAAGATTTACTATCTCAAGGTTAGGAACTTCTTTTATGGAAGTCCCCTTATTATTAAGTTCAACGCCAAACACATCCTGCAAATTAGAGGCTGGATCTGTACTTACGAGGAGTACTTTTTTGCCATTGTCTGCAAGGGTAACTGCTGTTGCACAAGCTGTTGAAGTTTTTCCAACGCCACCTTTACCTGTAAAGAAAATATACTGCGTTAGGTTGATTATTTCTGGGTTAAATAATTTATCCATATAATACCCCTTTCAAAATATAAACATCTTAAAATATACTTGTAAAATTGGTAATTTAACATATCTATATCAGCCTTTATGCCCACAGCTTTTAGGTTTTTTTATTGTTATATTTGATATATCATCCTTGGAGAAGCCAGACCACTGAGCAAATTCTTCATTTGTTGGGTATTTCTTAAGCTTTTTAACTTCACCATCAACAAGGGTTATTGGAAGTATTTCAGCCCCCCTTGAGTTTAAGTATTCATTAACCTTCTTGTTATCAATAAATGCCTGCGGTTCACTGGAAAGATTATGACGTGTTACCTTAGCACCTTTTTTAACCATGTTATTTATAGCGGTTGCAACTCTCAAAAGCTCTTTATTTATACTTGGTCCGCAAACGCCTGTTGAACAGCACATAGCTGGATCAAAAATCTCTATTTTACTCATTTACATTACTCCCTATAATTCAATTTCTTTGTTTTTAATTCTTTTAGCCAAATCTTTAACCTTTTTTTCAATGTTTTTTGCTGTTTTTATAAACTCTTCATCACTTTTTCCTGTAGGATCTTCTAATCCCCAGTCCTCTATATGCTTTGCAGGTAGAAAGGGACATACTACATTACAGCCCATTTTTACTACTATATCAACGCTAGGGATATCCTTCAAAAGCTTTGATTTATGCTCTTTATTCATATCAACCTTATACAAATCTTTTATAATTCTAACTGCATCTTGATTTATTGTATCTCTTAATTCTGTTCCTGCGGAGTAAGCTTCAAATACATCACTTTCAAATAATTTAGAAAGTGCTTCTGCCATTTGGGATCTGCAGGAATTGTGGACACATATAAATGCTACTTTAGGTTTCATAGTTACTTTCCTCCGTTATTGTATAATTTTCATTAGTAAATCGCTATTTGATTTCGTAAAATCTCCATGTTTCTACGAATTTTACGAAAATCAAATGGCAGATTTACTTTGAAATTTTCATAAAATATTTTTTTCTCCAGTGGAGAGCTACATTTACAAGACCTATCATAACAGGAACCTCAACTAATGGACCTATAACAGCTGTAAATGCTTCTTTTGATTCTATTCCAAATACTGCAACTGCGACGGCTATTGCAAGCTCGAAATTATTACTTGCAGCAGTAAAGGAGAGAGTAGTTGTTTTTTTATAATCTATTCCAGATTTATAACTTATAAAGAAGGAGACAGAAAACATTATTATAAAATATACCAAAAGAGGAACTGCAATTCTTACAACGTCCATTGGAAGCTCAACTATATATTTTCCTTTATAAGTAAACATAATTACTATAGTAAAAAGCAAAGCAATTAAGGCTAACGGACTTATCTTAGGTACAAACTTTTTAGTGTACCATTCAGTTCCCATTTTGGGTTCTAAAATTAGCCTTGTAAGCAGTCCTGCTGCAAATGGAATGCCAAGATAAATTGCCACAGAACCAGCTACCTTACCCATAGAAATATCAACCTTATATCCATTAAGACCAAACACTGTTGGTAAAATAGTTATAAATATATAGCAATATATTGAATAAAAAATGACCTGAAAAATTGAATTAAAAGCCACAAGAGCAGCTGCATATTCCGTATCACCATCAGCTAAACTATTCCAAACAATTACCATTGCAATACATCTTGCAAGACCAATTAGTATAAGCCCAGTCATAAATGCTGGATATGACTTTAAGAAAACAACTGCAATTGTAAACATTAAAATTGGTCCTATAATCCAATTTTGCAAAAGTGACAGCCCCAAAACTCTAGGATTTCTAAAAACCTTGCCAAGCTCCTTATAATTTACTTTAGCAAGCGGTGGATATAGCATAACTATAAGTCCTACAGCCATAGGGATAGAGGTTGTTCCAACGGATAAGCTTGATAGTGTACTTGCAAGACTTGGTGCAAACCATCCTAGAAAAATTCCTAATGCCATCGCTGTAAAAATCCATACCGTTAAATAGCGGTCAAGCCATGATAATTTTGATTTTTTATCCATTTAGTTTCCTCCTAATGTGTACAATTATTGTTAAAACATACTTTGCCATCTTTTAAATTATCACAAGTCAATCCACTTTCTCTGTATTTTTTTAATCTTTGTAAATCTTTTTTACATTGCTCTAATTTAACTGCATGAGATATTAAAATTTCATTTATAAATGGAAATTCTTTAATTGTCTCTTGATCCATCTTGTAGTAAACATATTTATTCACCTTGTAGTAATCAACAATTTTTGCGGTTGTAAGCTTTGTTAAATGCCTTGAAGCATTAGATTGACTTATATTTAATACAGTTTCTATCTCGCAAACGCACATTTCACCATTTTGAAGCAAATTTAATATTCTCATGCGTGTTTCATCAGACAGCGCTTTCATCACTTGTATTAAATCCACGTTATCACCTCTTATATGAACATATTCAATTATAATCATATGACTTTTGAATGGAATTTGCAACACTTTTATAGATAGACAACTTAAAATATAGAAATTGGATATATTAAATGCATCATTCTAAACTCAAATTTGAAGAAGAGTAGAGAGTAGAGTGAATATGGATTTGCCTTTCGCTTCTCTCAGGTAAATCTTAGAACTTAATAGTATCAGCTCTGCTGAACACTATATTTTGAGGGCTTTACGCGCATTAAGTTTAAGATTTTTTGTAGCGATAGCGGAGAAAAATCATCCTTCACTGTCCTCTGTCAATTGTACTCTGTACTCTGATTCAGATTCCTACTACCTTGCTCCTGCGTTCCATTAAAACTGTATCATGCCATATACCATTCGGCATTTTTGCAACTTTCTCTCGTATTCCTATTTCTCTAAAGCCGCAGTTTTTATGCAGTGCTATACTTGAACTATTTTCTCTTATAATAGCAGAATATAAACTCCAAATTCCGTTTTCTTCTGATACATTTATTAAACTAGTTAATATATTTTTTCCTACACCCTTGCCGCGATATGCTTCTCCTATATATATGCTAACCTCTGCAACACCTCTATAAACACATCTGCTAGAAGTAGGGCTCAATACTGCCCATCCTAATATGGTATTTCCATCACAAGCCACTAGTCTGCATATTTTCATATGCCCTTTGTCCCATTCTTCAAAGCTTGGAATTTCTGCTTGAAAGGTAGCTTTGCCTGTATCGATTCCTTCCTTGTATATTTTAGCTACAGTTTCCCAATCTTCTGGTTTCATTTCTCTAATACTATAATCCATATAAATAGCATCCTTTCTAATATTTATATGCCTTTACATGTGCTCCTGCAAAAGCTCCGTCAATAATATTTGAATCAATATTACTGTATATGTGGCTTAAATTTTTTTGCTTAGCTAGATCCTCCATAATTTCTTTAGTATATATATTTACTGGTGTAATCTCAATATCACTAAAGCCTACCTTTTTAAGTATTTCTTTATATTTTTCAACGGGTAAAGCTCCAGCTATACATCCAACCCACATCTCTACACTTTCTTTTATTTCTTTAGGCATATTCTTTAACATAACAACATCTGCAATTGCTAGTCTTCCGCCTTTTTTTAATACTCTGTAAGCTTCTTCTAGGGCTTTTTCTTTACTTTCACAAAGATTTATCACACAATTTGATGTGATAACATCTATTTTTTCATTACATAAAGGGATGTTTTCAATGTATCCTTTTATAAATTCTACATTTTTAATACCCATTTTTTCTTTATTTTTATTTGCTAGTTCAAGCATTTCATCTGTCATATCAAGTCCGTATACTTTTCCACTATCTCCTACATATTTAGCTGAAATAAATACATCTATTCCACCACCGCTTCCTAAATCTAATACAATTTCACCCTTCTTGGGATTTGCAAGTGCCACTGGGTTTGCACAGCCAAGTGATGCATTTACAGCCTCATCTGGTAAGTCGTAAAGAAACTTTTTTGTATAGAGATTTAAATTACTTGATGCTTTGCAGCTGCAATTTTTCTTCGATTTTTTTAGTACATCGGCAGCTATTTTTCCATAGTAATTTTTTACTTCTTTTTTAATATTGCCTTCCATAAAAAATACCTCCTAACAACAGTTATTTTTGTGTATTGTTTCAGTGAGTACCTTTAAGCTATCTAATATTTGTTCTCTTTTATCTTCTGAAATAGACATAAATATATTTTCATAGTAATCATGCATGTTTCCTTCTATAGTTTTAAATACATTTATTCCTTTTTCAGTTAATTTTATAGATACATAGCGTCTATCCTTGGAATGTAACTCTCTAGTCACTAAATTATTGTCTACCAATTTGTTTATAGTTCTGCTCATAGTGCTTTTATCCAGTGTTAATAATTCTGCAAGTTCATTTAAAGAAATTTCTTTAGCCCTACCAATTTCTACAATGGCATGACATTGTGATATAGTAACGCCACAGCAGCTTGCATCTGATTTTTCTAAAATACCTAAATTTCTTACCAGTACTCTGATTAGTTCACGTAAGCAGTCGCTTCCTCTTTTATCCATTAAATCACCTCAATGCAATTGTATCATAAAACTGTTGCACTATACAACAATTTCATGATATATATAGTGAAACTAGCTCAACTATCAAAATCAATTTCCATCAAAATGCCCAGAAGCTGGCTTTTGATACAAATTAATTTCGAAGCTTCAAGCGGTTTATCTCTGTTGTTTTTAATTCAAAGCTGTAGTACAGCATTAGACTGTTTAAAAATATATATTTTATAACCGCGTTATTCATAAAAGAATAAAATTTAAAAATTTATCAAAAAGCTATTGACTGAAAAACGTTTTCAGAGTATTATATTCTTAAAGTTGTAATACAACTTTAAGAATATAATAGAATAATCGATATAAAAAGGCATCTTTGCGATAAAAAACAACAAAGCTGTAATACAAATTTTTCGAGAGGTGATTTAATTGTTAAAAAGTCAGGAGATAAGAAAAAAGGCTCCAGAAATTGATTCTCTTAGATTGGGATCAGGGTGGAAGGTCGAGGAGCTTGAGAAGCCCCAAATAATAATTGAAAGTAGTTTTGGACATAGTCATCCTGGTAGTGCACATCTTGATACATTAGTTAACGAAGTATTTGATTCCATAAACAAGAGTGGAGGCAGAGGTGCTAAATATTTTGTTACAGATATATGTGATGGTGAAACTCAAGGTCACGATGGTATGAATTATTCTCTTGCTTCAAGGGATATTATGGCTAACCTTATGGAAATACATGTACAAGCAACTCCCTTTGATGCAGGAGTGTTTATAGCAAGTTGTGATAAGGCAGTGCCTGCCCATTTTATGGCAATAGCTAGACTAAATATGCCTGCTATAATGCTTCCTGGTGGAATTATGAACGCAGGACCTAATATGCTTACGCTTGAACAAATTGGTACTTACAGTGCTCAGTATGAAAGAGGAGAAATAACAAAAGAGCAGTATGAGCATTATAAACGAAATGCATGCCCAAGCTGTGGCGCTTGCTCTTTCATGGGAACAGCATCTACTATGCAGGTTATGGCAGAAGCTCTTGGAATAGCTCTTCCAGGTACAGCCTTAATACCAGTAACCTCAAAAGAATTAAAGGAGGCAGCTAAGAAGGCGGCAAAACAAGCACTTAAACTTGTAGAGTTAGACATAAAACCATCTGATATAATGACTAAAAAAGCTTTTGAAAATGCAATAATGGTGCACGCAGCTATTGCAGGGTCAAGCAATGGACTACTTCATATTCCAGCTATAGCACATGAGCTTGGTATAGATATAGCTCCTGAATTATTTGATGAAATTCATAGAAAGATTCCATATATACTTAATATAAGACCAAGTGGCTTTTATCCTGGTTCATATTTTTGGAATGCAGGTGGAGTTCCTGCCATAATGGAGGAAATTAAGGAATTTTTGAATTTAGATGTTATGACGGTTACAGGAAAGACTTTAGGAGAAAATTTAGAGGACATAAGAAAAAGTGGATATTATGAAGAACATAAAAAGCTTATAGCTGCCCTTGGAGTAAAAAAAGAAGATGTAATAAAACCGAAGGAAAATCCAATTCAAAAGCAGGGAGCTATAGCTATATTAAAGGGAAATTTAGCACCAGGTGGAGCAGTTGTAAAACACTCAGCAGTGTCTAAAAAGTTGATGCAGGTAGTTTTAAAAGCTAGAGTATTTAACTGTGAAGAAGCTGCAATTAAAGCGGTACTAACTAAAGATATAAAGCCTGGAGATGCTGTATTTGTAAGATATGAAGGACCAAAAGGTTCTGGAATGCCTGAGATGTTTTATACAACGGAAGCAATTGCATCAGATCCAGAATTAGTAGAATCCATAGCACTTATAACTGACGGAAGATTTTCTGGAGCAACCAGAGGACCAGCAATAGGACATGTTTCGCCAGAAGCAAGTGAGGGCGGACCAATAGCTTTAGTTTGCGAAGGAGACCTAATTAAGATAGATATACCAGCAAGAAGGCTTGATATAATAGGCATAGCTGGAGTGAAGAAAACAGAAAATGAAATTGCAGACATATTAGAGGAAAGAAAGAAAAATTGGGTAAAGCCTGCACCAAGGTATACTAAGGGAGTTTTAGGACTTTACACTAAATGTGCTGCATCACCTATGAAGGGTGGATATATGGAGTAGAATAGGCTTTTTAATTTACAGTTTATTAATACACAAAAATTAATGATTTTCTGAGGCAACAGAAAATATTAAGAGTAAATGTGTATTATAAACTGTAATCAAAATAAAATTATTTTATCTATATTATACTGCAAATTTAGAATACATATAATAATTGTCGGAATTTTGAGATAAATAGGAGGAATGGTTATGCCATTATTAATTGTTTTTATTGGCGTTATGTTATTATTGCTACTTATGATAAAGTTTAAGGTAAACGGTTTTATATCATTGATTTTTGTTTCTTTGGTAGTAGGCGTAGCAGAAGGTATGAACCCATCAAAGACGATTACATCAGTACAAAATGGTGTTGGCGGCACACTTGGTAGCCTTGCATTAATTTTAGGCTTTGGAGCTATGTTTGGAAAATTGATAGCAGACTCAGGAGCAGCCCAAAGAATTTCTAGAAGTTTAATTAATAAATTTGGTGTGAAAAAAATTCAATGGGCAGTTGTACTTACAGGATTTCTTGTTGGTATAGCAATGTTTTATGAAGTCGGATTTGTATTACTTATACCTCTTGTTTTTACAATAGCTGAATTTGCTGAACTTCCTCTTTTATATGTTGGAGTTCCTATGGCAGCAGCACTTTCCGTTACTCATGCTTTTTTACCACCGCATCCAGGACCTGTAGCTATAGCTACAATATATAAAGCTAATATCAGCATGACTTTGGTTTATGGAATAATAATAGCAATACCAACAGTTATAGTAGCAGGACCAGTTCTAACAAAATTTTTAAAAAAGATTGACCGCGAGCCTTCTAAAAATTTATTTAAAGCTAAAATATTTACAGAAGAAGAAATGCCGAGTTTTTCAGCAAGTGTATTAACGGCAGTTGTACCGCCAATACTTATGGCATTTTCTGCTATTTGTGAGATTACTTTGCCAAAAACAGCAAGCATAAGACAGTTTTCAGAGTTTATTGGGAGTCCATTAATGGCAATGTTCCTATCACTTCTTATTGCAATTTATACTCTTGGAATAAGAAGAAAAAAGACAATGGAAGAAATAATGAAAGTTTTAGCTGAAGCAGCTAGTGAAATTGCAATGATACTTTTAATAGTAGCAGGAGGCGGAGCATTTAAACAAGTATTAATAGACAGTGGTGTTGGAAAGTACATAGCTACAATAATGACTGGAAGTAATATGTCTCCACTAATTTTGGCATGGGCAGTTGCAGCTATACTTAGGTTGTCTCTTGGCTCAGCAACAGTTGCAGCTATGACTGCTGCAGGTTTAGTGCTTCCTATTATTTCTTCAACAAATGCAAATCCAGCATTAATGGTTTTGGCAACAGGAGCAGGAAGTGTTATATTCTCTCATGTAAATGATCCTGGATTCTGGATGTTTAAAGAATATTTTGGTCTTACAATTGGGGAGACAATGAAATCATGGTCAACCCTAGAAACTATAATCTCTGTTATGGGATTGATTGGAGTTCTGGTTTTAAATATGTTTGTCTAAATATTTTAAGAGGATTTTATAAGAAATGCAATAAAATTTAAGAGGAAATGATTCTCTTAAATTTTATTTGTTTTCATGGTTACAGAAAAGCATATAATTCCGTCATTATACTTTACATCAATAGTCCCTTTGTGTTTTGTGATTATATTTTGAGTTATTGAAAGACCAAGTCCAGAGCTATTATCAGGATTGAAGCGGGATTCATCCGCTCTATAAAATCTTTCAAAAAGCATGTTTATATTGCTTTCATTTATATTTTCGCACATATTGCTTATAGAAAAAATAGCATTGTTATTTTCCTTTGTAAGAGATACTTTAACTTCACTAGGCTGCAGGCTATATTTTAGTGCATTTGAAAACAAGTTTTGTATGGCACGCATAAACATAGCAATATCCACATTTACAAATAGCTTTTCAGATATAATATCAGAAGAAAATTTAAGAAAATGTTCATCAAAATCTGGCTCAAACTCATCTATCATTTGATAAATGAAATCATTAAAACAAATAGTAGTAAAATTAAACTTTAAATCCTTGCTATTTAGTTTTGTAAACATAAATAAATCATTTGTAAGGCTTTTCATAGTTTCGGCTTTTCTTAGAGAAATTTCCACATAACGATTCATTTCTTCCTCAGATTTATAATTTTTACTTTGAACAAGCTCTAGAAAACCAATAATACTAGTGAGTGGCGAACGTATATCATGAGCTACATTTGTTATAAGCTGCTGCTTGGAATCTTCAAGTTCCCTCTCTTTATAAATTTTATTTTGAAGTTCAGCTGACATATGGTTTATGTATTCAGCTATATTAGAAAGTTCATCCCTTCCTTTTTTCTCTATTTTAAAATCTAAATTACCTTTAGCAATGGTGTTCAAGCCTTTACATATTTTATTGATATATGCCATCCTAGGCAGGGTTAATAAATAAAATATAATAATTACAAAGATAAGAAATATAACTGCACTTGTTAAATCAGATAGTGTGGAAGCATCTTGTTTATAATTTATTGGAACAGCAGTAAGTCTTATTTCCATAATTTTATTTCCTATCTCTAAAGGGATTTTATATGCAAAATTATAGTAACCATTTAAATTCTGAGTTCTAAAATTTTTAAGGGTATCTCCATAAGCTTTATTAAAATTAAAGCTAACATTTTGTGGATATGAATTATATATAATATTATTTCCATCTAGTATAGTAAAATGTAAGTTATATTTAGAATTATTTAGTTCATACTTAATTAAAACCTTTTTATAGTCATCTAAATTTTTCGAAGTATTGTTTAGATCACTAATAAGTTCGGCTGTTATATTTTGTAGATAATATGTACTTGCCCTATAATTTTGAACATTTGGTTTTGAAATGATACATATTTTGTTAATAACAACAACCAACAAAAAACTCAATATAAAAGAAATTACGAGTGTAAGAAAAAATTTAAGCTGCATTCCTAGTACTTTAACTTTCAATTTTATATCCAACTCCCCAAACGGTTTTTATGTAATCTTTTTTTAATTTTTGTCTAAGTCTACGTATGTGAACAGTTACTGTTCTGTCGGCTTCAAGGTAAGGGTCCTTCCACACACCTTCATATATTTGTTTAATACTTAAAACCTTGTTTACATTTTGAGCAAGCAAGCTTAAAATATCAAATTCATGAGGGGTTAAGCTTAGAATATTAGAATTTACTCGAACTTCATGCTTTTCTAGATCTATAAGCATATCCTGAACCTTAATTAAGCTTGAGTTCCCTGATGAATTCAGATTAAAATCTTTATATCTTCTAATATGAGATTTAACCTTGGCAATAAGAAGCATAGAGTTAAAAGGCTTGGCTATATAGTCATCGGCACCAATAGTTAAGCCTAGTATTTGATCTGCATCTTCAGCTTTTGCAGACAGTATAATAATTGGTATATTCAAGGTTTTGCGTATTTGCATACATGTGACCATGCCATCCATTTTGGGCATCATTACATCTAATATAATCAAATCAACTTTATTCTTTTTTAGCAGTTCAAGAGCTTCTAGACCATCCTTTGCACATAGTACATCTATATTTTGATTAGTAAGCAGTATAGTCAAAAGCTCTCTTATAGTTTTATCATCATCAACAACTAAAACAAGATCATTTTTCATTGTAAAACACCTTTCCAAGTTATAGAACATTTTATCTATAATTATATAACATTTTAATACATTTTATATAATCGTAATGAAATCTTAATAAATGGTGTCTAAATTGTAACACTTTAAGAGGCTGGTTTGTAATAATGAATTGCTATTATATAGGTAAATTGCAGATTGAAGGAGATATAATTATGAGAATTTTAAGCTTAAAGAATGTGACAAAGAAAATAAAAGATAAGACAATTCTTAAAGCTGTATCCTTTGATGTTAATGAAGGAGAAATTGTTGGTTTTTTGGGACCTAATGGAGCAGGTAAAACTACCACCATTAAACTTATACTTGGAATTCTAACGCCAGATGAAGGAAACATTTTTGTTAGAGGTAAAAACATAAAAAACAGAAAGGCACTTATAAATGAGCTTAGAAATATAAGTTCTATAGTTGAAGCTCCGGGGCTGTATGAATATTTAACTGGTTTTGAAAATCTGGAGCAAGTTGCAAGGCTTGATGATAGGATAAAGGTTAGCGCTATAAATAAACTGGTGGAAGAGGTTGGTCTAGAAAAAAGCATTTTTAATAAGGTTAAAACCTACTCTTTAGGAATGAAACAAAAGTTAGCACTTGTACAGGCATTAATTACTAAACCTAAGCTTTTAATATTGGATGAACCCACAAATGGCTTAGATCCTCTTGCAGCAGTACAAATAAGGGAATTACTTAAAAAAGCTTCTACAGAAAATAATGTTTCTATCTTAATATCATCACATATACTCGGTGAGCTTGAAAGGCTTTGTGACAGAGTTATTTTTATAAATAATGGTCAGATAGTTAAAAATGAAAAGCTTACGCCTAGTGATGAGAATAGATTTGTGGTTGTAACTAAAAAAATGGCAGAATGTACTAAGATACTTAAAAATGAGGATTTTGTTTATGAGATTTTGCCTTTAAAAAATAAGCTTTTAGTAACTATTAAAGCAGGCTCGGCACAAAAAATAATAAATGTGTTAACTAGAAATAACATTGATATAGAAGAGATATATAAATATCATGAAACCCTTGAAGAAAAATATATGGGAGTGTATGCTAAATGAATTATTCAATTGCAAGTTTAATGAAAAATGAAATCATTAAATTATATAGAAAAAAGAAGATACTTATTTGCGTTATAGTAGCAGTCATAGCTTCAATTTGGCTAATTGTAAGTGGCATTGGAAATAACATTGAAAATGATAGATTTCAACTGAAAAATGCTCAGGGTGATTTATCGAAGGCTGCAAGTGTGGAAGAGAAAAAAAGCCTAGAGGATGCAGTAAGCGGACTTAAGAAATCCATAGCACAATACGAATTGTCTGTAAATGCACCAATGAAAGAAGTAAAAGAAAATTACAATAAACAGATAATGGATTTGAATAGTGAGAAGGAAAAGAGCAGCAATCATTATAAAACCTTGATTATAGACAGCAATATTAATTTTATAAAATATTTAGATGAAAATAATCTTAGACCTACCAATGAAATTCAATTGGATAGTAATGGACGCATGAAGAATGCTATAGGAGTATTTTCTATTTTGGCAATTATAATAACTTTAATAATTGCATCGGATATGGTATCCTCGGAGTTTGCAAGTGGGACAATAAAGGTTTTAATCACAAGGCCGGTTTCTCGATTTAAAATTATATTGTCAAAGTTTATTATATCAACAGTAATATGCAGCCTCTTTGTTTTGACAGCTGAAATAATAGTATATTTGTTAACCGGATTAATTAAGGGCTTCGCCACGCTAAATTACCCTGAAAAGGTATATCCGGTTTTGGGAGATAGCAATATTAGTCCAATGATACCGGAGTGGAAGCTTTTTATTTATTCTTTTATACTTCAAGTGCTTTTTATAGCTTGTTTATCTGCATTTTTTATAATGATGTCTTCTTTAATTAAAAATAATCTTTATATAGCAGTATTATCGGTTTTTATTATTGCAGTGGGATTTTCCTTTAGAATTTTTGAAGGTTTAAAATTTTGTTCGGGATTACTTTTTACGGGTTATTTTGATTGTATAAATATAGTCAATAGAAAAATGCAAATGGATTCTGGTGCAAGTTACGTAAGCGTTGGTGAAGCCATTATTGTACTTGTTTTATATACAGCAGCATTTTTATTTGTGAGCAAGAGGAAAATAGAGGCTAGGGACGTCGAAGTAACAGCAGCTTGAAATATCTAAAGCTGATGTTACTTAGTAATTATTTTAAATTTTAAAGTTATCAGTCCAATTGCCTATAACTTCAATAAGCTCTGGATCAATTGGCTTCTTTAATGACTTAACACATACAGTATTTGCATTTAAGAAAGTAAGAGGTTCCGGTTGATTTCTAAGAAAGTGATTCATATTCTCTATAATGTGATATTCAAATGGACAGTTAATTATGTCCTTCATTAGCTTTGTTTCTTCTGGAGAAACCTGTATATCCTTAGAACCAACAATTGCTAAGGTTGGACATTTTATTTTTGATAGAGAGGCTGGAATATCAAATGCCTTGTGCTGCTTAAACCATTCGGAATTTAACTTTCCTCCATTAATTGTTACAATAGCTTCGTCTGAGGCCAGTATTCTATCAAGCATTTTTTTATTTTTATTCTTTAATTTTTCTCCATTTGTGAAAATTCTAGATAATGCTCCTTTTAGACCTTTCATATTATGTATTTCCTTAATTACACCATCTAGCTCATAGGTAGAGGAGTTTAAAAGGCAGCTTGTAAATCCAGAAATAAGAACTATACCTTGAACATTAATTTTTTCATTAATGGCAGAAGCTAGTATACAGCCTTCATTATGGCCTACTAGAAGTATTTTATCCGAATCAACCTGTGGGTGGCTTTTTAAAGCGTTTAATGCAGAAAAAGCATCATCTATGAGAGCTTGCAAATTTGTTTTAAGAAAGTCTCCTTCACTTTCCCCACAGCCTCTTTTATCATAGCGAAGAGTTATAAAGCCAAGCTTTGTAAATTCGTCAGATAAATATTTAAAGTTATCAGTTACAAATTGTTTCCCATTTTCATTTCTATCAGCCTTTCCAGCACCATGTAAAAACAATACGGCAGGAAGCTTATCTTCTTCATTATCAGGAAGGCTTAAAATGCCCTTAAGATTATATTGTGATTTTATAGTTACTTTTTTATCCATTGGTGTTCTCCTCAATATCATTCTTCACTGTACTCTGTCAATTGTACTCTGTACTCTAAGTGAAATATTAGTTTTATAAGATAAATTTAGTATTAGCCATTTCAAACTTTCAAGTTGTTCATCTATAATAAAATGTTAATTGTAGTATAATCTAAAGACTAAATCTTGATTGTAATTGCCAAAGCCCTTGCCATATATAGTTAGTCCTCCTACATGTGCAGCATCTTTTAAAACTGCAATTCTAAAAGTTAGTTGTTTCCTTGTTATATCAATATCCTTTAAGGCTACATTGGATATTTTATCACCATCAATGAACGTACCATTATTTCTAATATGCAGTTGTTTTAATACACCATGCTGGTTGACATTTCTGCCCCACCATTCTGGAGTAAGTGTACCCCTTGTTTCTCCAAAATCCCCGGGACTAGTCCAGGTGCCTAAATTAATATCGTTTATGAAAAATGATATATCTGAAGGCCAATTATCATTATAGCCAGGAGCTTCGGAACCAATTTCCATTGATATTTCAAGTTCCTCTGGGGTTTGATTTGCAAGTAGAAAATTTGAGATTTTGTATTCAACAAAGCCTTGACCAAGCCATAATATTGCTGCATTGACTCTCTCAGGATCTAAAAAGTATCTTGGATCATCAAAATATCCTATTATCTTTTTAGTAGTTGCAATGCCGCAGGTGGGATTTACATTAAAATCAGTATACAGACCTATAGGTAAATTAAACTCGTGAAATTTTCTTTCCTTGGTTATGTTTTTTGGAAATTTTATTTCTATAGAGTCTAAAGCAATTGAGCATAGTTTTTGGACGCCGCCTTTACTTCGGGTTCTTTTGGATTTTATGATGCCGGCTTTTTCAAGCTTGTTAATATGCATAGTAACTATTGCACTGCTTAATTCAAGTTTTTCAGCAAGTTCTTTAACATTCATAGGCTGCTGTGATAAGAAATTTATTATTTTTAAGCGCACATTGCTGGCTAAAGCCTCATAAACTGGGAGCCATTTTTCCTGTATATCTATTTGCATATATCATATCCCTCTTCATCTTGTAGTAATTAATATAATTATAAATAAGTTGATTATAAATGTAAAGAATCACAATTTTATATGTGCAAAATTACATATTGTATGTAGGTATTATGGGTGATATAATCAACATAAACATTAATATATTAATATAAATATTAATTAGGAGGGTTAAACATGGTTAAAATAGTTGTTGATGCTGATATTAAAAGGGGAAAGATTAATAAAAATATTTATGGTAACTTTGCAGAACACTTAGGAAGATGTATATATGGAGGCTTCTGGGTAGGTAAAGATTCAGAAATACCAAATGTAGATGGAATTCGAAAGGATGTAATCGATGCCTTAAAAGAAATAAAAATTCCAGTTTTAAGATGGCCGGGTGGATGTTTTGCAGATGAATATCACTGGAAGGATGGTATAGGACCTTATGAAACTCGTCCTAAAATGGTAAACGCACATTGGGGTGGTACTGTAGAGAACAATCATTTTGGTACTCATGAATTTTTTAGACTTTGCGAGCTTTTGGGGACTGAACCATATATATGTGGAAATGTAGGAAGTGGAACAGTTCAAGAGATGAGACAGTGGATAGAATACATGACCTTTGATGGAGAATCGCCAATGGCAAATTTAAGAGCTGAAAATGGAAGAAAAGAACCTTGGAAGTTAACTTATTTTGGCGTTGGAAATGAAAACTGGGGCTGCGGTGGAAACATGCGTCCGGAATACTATGCAGATTTATATAGAAGATATTCAAGCTATGTAAGAAACTTTAGTGGAAATACTGTATTTAAAATAGCATGTGGTCCTAATAGCGATGATTATAATTGGACAGAAGTGTTAATGAAGCAGGCAGGAAAATTTATGGATGGTCTTAGTCTTCACTATTATACTGTACCAGGTGAAAATTGGAATAGTAAAGGCTCAGCTACTGAATTCACAGAAAAAGATTGGTTTATTACCATGAAAAAGACACTTAGAATGGACGAGCTTCTTACAAGACATTCATCTATTATGGATGCATATGATCCTGAAAAGAGAGTAGCTTTAATTGTAGACGAATGGGGAACTTGGTTTGATGTTGAGCCAGGTACAAATCCAGGCTTTTTATATCAGCAGAATACAATGAGAGATGCTCTTGTTGCAGCAGTTAATTTTAATATATTCCATGAGCATTGTGACAGAGTTCGTATGGCTAACATAGCTCAAACAATCAATGTACTTCAAGCAGTTATACTCACTGAAGGTTCAAAGCTGGTACTTACACCAACTTATCATGTATTTAATATGTATAAGGTTCATCAGGAGGCTGAACTTTTAAATTTAGATATTAAATCACCAGAATATAAATATGAAGATGAAAGCATACCTCAAGTAACTGCAACAGCTTCAGTAGATAGCGAAGGAAAAATGCATATTTCATTATGTAATTTAAATCCTAAAGTAGCAGCAGAGGTTAAGTGCGATATAAGGGGCTTAAAAAAGACAAAAGTTACAGGTACTGTATTAGCATCAGATAAAATGAATGCTCATAATACTTTTGAAGAAAAAGATAATGTTACAATTAAAGCCTTTAATGGAGCAGCTATTAATGATGGAGTACTTACAGCTTCACTTCCACCTATGTCAGTAGTTACTTTAGAAATTATATAGATTTAAAGGCAGAGTACAGTGAAGGTGGATTTACCTTTTTTTTCACTTTGGTAAATCTTATAACTTATATGTTGTTAGCTGCGATGAGCACAATATATTACGCCATTGCGTGAACATTAAATTCTTAGATTTTTAGCAGCGATAGCGGAAAAGAATCATCCTTCATTGTACTTTGTACTCTATTTCGGGGGTGAGTTTATGTCTGATAATAAAAAGTGTAAGGCGTGTAGTGCATCTGTTAGGCTTCAGGATAAGGACGTTCAAAGGATGATTGATGCTATAAAGAAAAACAAAAGCTTTAAATTAGCATCAGAAGAGCTTTATAATAGTCGCCTTGAAAAATGCAGTGATTGCGAGCATCTTGAATATGATACGACCTGTATGCAGTGTGGGTGTATAGTTCAAGTTAGAGCGCTATTAAAAGATAAAAGATGCCCTATATCTGGAAAGTGGTAAGGAAATGCAACGTAAGAGTATTTAATGGGGCATCTTGAAAACTACAGGTTTCATAACCATCTCAAATCAATATTACTTCGCTTAGGCCTAAAGGCAAGGAATATACACATATACGAGGTTTGGGCTAATATATAGATGACTAATACAAGTTAAAGAAGGATAATATGATTACATCCCAAACCCCGTATATGATTGTTATTCTTCTTGAACAAAATATTATTTACACTCTATAATCCTATTCTCTACGAAAAATACCATAATAACGAGATTTTAGGATAAAAATAGTGATAAAATGTTCAAATAATGTACTATGAAGATTTACACCAAAATTCCGTAGGTACGGAGGAATTTTTTCCTTGTACTACCGTGGGAGTGAAGTAACAATGCTGAAGGAACGATTTAAAAAAATTCTAATAAATCTTGGCTCAAAAATTGTAAAATGCTTAGATATTTCAATCTGTCTGAGCGATGGCGAGTTATTGAAATATCTTAGTATTTTATGATTTTTGAACCTTAGATTTATAGGATTTTTTTAATGCGACGAAGCATTGTTACTTCACATTATTATTACTCACCAAGCATAATTCCTGTTTTAGATTCGTCGGATTTAACTAACCAACCATTAGAGTCTAAAAGGTTTAATAGCTGCTGTCTTTGGTTACTTGCATCTTCATATTTGTCGGTTTTAAAGGAGATTTCCGCAATATAATTGTTGTTTACATTGTAAGTTTCAAGTTCTATTTTAAGGCCATTCAACTGTCCAATATATCTTTTGCCTGAATATGGACCGTAAAGTACAGCAGAATTTAATTGTTCCTGCGCCCAGCCGTGATAAAGCCATTTGTTAAGCTTTCCAGGAATATTGTATATGGCTTCTTTTATTGCATCTTCATTATTAGGAAGCTCAATGCCAGAATAATTGTAAAGAGAAAACTGTTTGTTATCTGAAAAACTTAGAGTTTGAGTTTCATATCCCCAATCAATTTGAGCGGAATAGTTGTCGTTATCCCCGTCAAAGCCATCATCGGCAGCAGTTTCTAATGCAGTGTCTATATTCCCATTTGATATAGTATAACGTTTTTTATAAGTTAATTTGGTAGAGTCATCTCCATCAAATTTTCTTAGTCTTACAATCCAACCCTCCTTGTTAAGATCAAGATTATTTGTATCTAAATATTCAACATTTAAATTTTTATATGATGATATATTGAAGGTTGATATGACTTTGTTTGAAAGATTTCCGCTGCTATCTAAAATGCTACTCGTGTTCATTAAAAATTTTACTTCATAATTTGGAACTGCAAGACTGCTTGCATGTGCAGTAGTTGAAAATAAGAAAACTAAAGCTATAGTTAACAGAGGTTTAAATAATTTTTTCATAATTTTAATTCCTTTCTATAATTCTTTGCTTCCTTGATTAAATTTGCATATGCCTCGAGGTTGGGAAAGTTTTCTTTTTTAGCATTAGCTATGAGTTTTGTTATAGGGTAGTTCAGTCTTTTTATAGAAAAATCAATGCTAGCTTGAGTTATGTCTATGATACCGTAGGAAGTATCAGCTTCACCATCATAGGAGCAGCCAACACTTCCGGGATTAAATAGAATTTTATTTCCTATTTTTTGTTTGAAGGGGATATGGGAATGACCACATAAAATTACGTCTTCTTTTACACTCTCAATTGTGTCTTTAAAATTGTTATTTGGATATAAAGCTTCGGTAATACTTCTTGGAGAACCATGAACACAAAGAAAAGTTTTGTTTTCAATTGTTAATGACTTTTTTTCGGGGCAGCCTAGCATAAAATTTATACTGTCTATTGATAGTCTTTCTATGGCGAAGTTTCTGTAAAGCTCAATTTCCTTTAAGGTAGAATTGATACTTTCATTTTGCGTTCTTTTATCAGAGAGCCACAATTCGGTATTACCTTTTATCCAGCATATGGGATTAAGCTTCTTTAAGGTTTCAAATACCTCTTTTGGTTCAGGACCCTTCATAACTAAATCACCTAAGAAAATTACGGAATCTATATTGCTCTTTTTAAAGTCGCAAACAATTTCTTGTAGTGCTTCATAATTTCCATGTATGTCCGATAAAATTGCAAGTCTCATTTTTTATGGTTTCTCCTTCTTTAAGCTTGTTATAAATTGCAAAGCTATTAATAAAACTATTGTTAAAAAAATTGTTACCACAGCCATTGCCATTCCAGAGGATTCACTTCCTTGTTCAAACTCTGAATATATGTAAGAAGCTGAGTTTTGAACAGAAGGAGGTAAAATCATTAAAGAGGCAACAAGCTCTCTTATAGAAACTATAAAGGTCATTATAAAACCAGCTATAATAGCTTTGGAGTTTAGAGGAAGTATTATTTTAAAAAGAAGGTATGAAAATTTACTTCCAGATATCTCTGCAGCTTCCTCAAGATTATGGTTTATCTGACCATAGGAATTTGAAATATACTGTACTGTATAGGGTAAAAATAAAATAACATAAGTTAGAATAACCATTCCATAGGTATTGTAAATAGGAATCGGCATGTAAGGGCTATTAAAGAATAGCATTAAGCCAATTATTATAACAATCCCGGGGACAGTGTTTGGTAATAAACTAAATATATCAATTAATTTATAAATGATGCCTTTCTTTTTTCTGCCTATTAAAAGACCATAAAAGGTTCCCAAAATTACAGTCAATATGCTTGCAAAAATTGATATGCTAAAGGTAGTTATAAGTGCAGAAAAAGCATCAGAGCCAGGTGAAATTAAATCTTTATAAAAGCTTAAGGTAAAGTTGTTTGAAGAGATTCCAAGACCTTTTACTTTTATAATAGAAGTAAGTATTACTGAAAAAAATGGAATTACCGTGGAAAAAATAAATACTGCAATTAGGTATATCCAAGCTATAATTTTCTTTGTGATACTCAATTTATATAAATTAACCTTTGCTCCTTTTGAGCCTAAAAGAGAATAAGCATGTTTTGATGAAATTGAATTTTGAAAATACCATAGGATTAAGCAGCTTAAAACAAGCAGCAGTGACAGAGAAGAGGCTTTTCCAAAATCAATTGGCCAGTTTGAAACATATTTAAAAATCTCAGTAGTTAAAACATAATAGCCAATTTTTCTTCCAAAGGTTGCAGGAACTCCAAATTCTGCTGTGGTTCTAAGAAAAACTAAAAGTGCACCAACGGCATAGCTTGAAAGTAGCAGCGGCAGCGTTATTCTTCTAGTGGTGTAAAAGAAGTTCCCTCCATGCACGAAAGCTGCATCTTCTAGGTTTGAATTTATTTTAAGAAGACAATTTCTTATACTCAAATACATAAAAGGAAAAACATGCAGACTCATAATAATAACGAGCCCGCTAAAGGTAAAAAAACATGGGCGAATGAAGGATAAAGCTGGGAGGAGGCTTTCTAGGTAGCCTTTTTTTTGCATAAATAGCGTCCAACCCATTGCTTCTATATAAGGCGGAGTCATAAATGGAATGAGTATGGCAATATCAATAACTTTTTTAAAGCCTATATTTGTTTTAGCGGTTAAAAAGGCTAGAGGAATTGCCACAAGGCTTGATATTATAACTACCCAAAAGCCAAGTTTAAGGGTGTTAAAAAATACTAAGCCTATTTCTCCGCTCATAAGCGATTTTAAATCAAGACTTCCATTATTATATAGATTGTAGGTACAAATAAGTAAAAGAGGAATTACTATAAGAAATAAAAGTGATACTATGGCAATTAATTTAACTATTTTTCTTGTATATATGCTGCAATTTGAATTCAATTTTTACCACCAACCTATTATTTAAACATGCTTACAAATTTACTACTTATGTCTTTGCCATTATTAGCCATCCAATTCCAGTCTACAGTTAAGGCTTTAATGTCATTTGCATTGCTTTTTCCGGCTATTTTAATATCTTTTCTTCCAGGAAGCAGGTATGCATTGGAAACCATTTTTTGAGCTTCATCAGACAATAAGTAATCTATAAATTTTTCAGCATTATCTTTATTTTTAGTTCCTTTTAATATGAGGGCAGGTCTTGGACTTATTACAGTACCACTGGAGGGGTAAACTAAATCTACGGGCTCACCCTTTGCTTTTGCGGAATAAGTCATGTAATCAACTCCGGCTAAAACTATGCTTTTTTCTCCTGTTATAACGGGATCTAAAGCTTCATTGTTTGCTCCAACCATTTGAGCTCCGTTTTTCTTTACAGCGTTAAAATAATCCCAACCCTTTTCTCCATTTACATTTACGTAGCCGCTTACAAAGTCAAGGCAGGAGCCAGATAAACTTGGATCAGATACGTTTATTTTATTTTTATATTCTGGAGAAGTTAAGTCGGACCAGTCTTTTGGCGGATTTTTTATGGATTTAGTATTATAAACTATAGCCAGAGCGGAGCCGCTGTAGGAAAAATAATTATTGTCTTTATCCTTCCAATCATCAAAAAGTTTATCTGCATTTTTGGCATTGGCATAGGGCTCGGTCATTCCGTCTTTTTTTAGCCCAATAGCAGAAGAAAGGGAAGCTAAAATTGCAACATCCGCTTCAGGCTTGGATTTTTCAGCCTTGATTCTGCTGAGAACTTTTCCGGTAGTACTACTGAACACTTTAACCTTTATTCCACTTTTTTTCTCAAAACCTTTAGTTATTTTTTTTATTAAGTTATCTGGGCCAGCACTGTAAACAACAACTTCCTTTGAAGTTCTGGTGCCTATAGCAGCGCTGGTGCAGCCGGACATAAGCCCTCCTGTAATGCATGCAGCAACTAAAGAGCAAAGAATCTTTTTATTTAATTTAAACATTTGCGATACCTCCTAAAATATGAATATCTGAATTTCTTATATAAAGTTTAAGTTTTTCGCCTGCTGCTTTTCTTTCGTTTGAGTATATTTTCCAAAGCCCCAAGCTGGAAATTTTAACAGAGAGTTCGTAAAAGCTGCCCATATAGGATACACTTTCTACGCTGCCTTCGTATTCTGTGCTGTTTTCTAATTTTGTAAGGCTTATGTTTTCTGGTCTTATGATTCCATCTTTAAGAACATTAGATTTTCCAACAAATTGTGCAACGAAAGTATTTATGGGATTTTTGTATATAACTTCAGGAGAGTCGCTTTGAAGTATATTCCCTTTATTCATTACAATTACCTTATTTGACATGGACATTGCTTCAATTTGATCATGAGTTACATAAATAACGGTTATACCTATGTCCTTCACAAGCGTTGTCAGTTCAAACCTCATTTCATCTCTCAAATTAGCATCAAGTGCACTTAAGGGCTCATCGAATAAGATGACTTCTGGATTATCTATTATGGCTCTTGCAAATGCAACCCTCTGCTGTTGTCCTCCTGAAAGCTCGGAGGGATATCTTGCATAAAGATTTTCTAGCCTTACTGTTTTTAGTGCTGAAAAAACTTTTTCTTTTATATTTTCTTTTTTACCCTTAGCTTTTAATGGAAAAGCTATATTTTCAAATACCGTCATGTGAGGCCAAAGTGCAAAATCTTGAAAAACCATTCCAAGTTTTCTTTTATTTGATGCTACGTTAATTTTTTTCTCTTTTGAAAAAACACACTTGTCTCCAAAGTATATTTCACCGGCATCTGGAGTTTCAAGACCAGCTATAATTCTAAGAAGAGTTGTTTTACCACAGCCTGAGGGACCAAGTAAGGTTGAAAAATCTTTATCCTTAAATTCTATATTAATTCTATTTAGAACCTTTAAATTTCCGTAGGTTTTCTGTATATCTTTTATAAATATGTTCATTTTTTCTCTCCCCCTATGCTTTAAATATTACATGGTTTTCTTTGCATTAATGTTTAATTTATGTAAAGGTAAGGTTAAATAAAGTATTAAAATATATTGTTTTTTATAGAATTTATCTATAATGGTGTTAAATTTAAATTGTCTATCTATAGGAGGGAAGTTATGAATTTTATAAAGCTTGAAGTTTTGGTGCTAATATCAAAATACAACAAGGTCACTACAGTAGCTGAGAAGCTTGGAATAAAGCAGCCTACGGTTACCTTTCACATGAAAAGCCTTGAAAAATTGCTTGGAATAACTCTTTTTGAAGTTCATGGAGGGTATACTGTATTAACAGAGCCGGGGGAGGTTTTGCTCCATTATGCAAATAAGATATTAAAGCTTAGAGATGAGGCAGAAAGAGCCACTAGTGAATTTAGTTTACTTAAGAGAGGAAGCTTTAAACTGGGAGCAAGCTATGTGCCTTCAACATATTTAATTCCAGAGGTTTTAAAAGCTATGAAAAAGGACTATCCTAGACTTGAAATATCTGTTACTTCAAGCCCGTCTTCAAGCATAATTCAAATGGTATTAGATCACGAATTGGATGCAGGTATAATTTGCTCTATGGAGGTACATAACCCAGGTATTATATATAAAAAGATATATCAGGATGAACTTGGACTGGTGTTTTCACCCAATAATCCGTTAGTAGGATGCGAAGTATTGGAAAAGCAAGATTTGATAAATAAGACTTTTGTTCATCATAGTAAGGTTTCATCCACAAGAAGATTAGTTGAAAAGTGGCTTGAAAAAAATAAAGTTTATTTTGCTTCTATAATTCAGCTCGACTCCTTGGAATCAATAAAGCACATTTTAATGTCTACGGACTGGATTTCCATTATTTCAAAGAAAGCAGTTGAAGAAGAGATTAAAAGGGGAAAACTAATTTATAGAGAACTTCCAGAAGAACCTATAGAAAGGGACATTTATGTTGTTTATAACAAGGATAGGTGGCTTTCGCCAGTTATGAAGAAATTTTTTGAGGCATTTTAACAGAGTACAGTTTTAGATTTTAGGCGGCACGGTAACGATTCGTGTAAAAAACAGCTACAATACATTATCTGTCATTTAAATGTCTTGTGGCTGTTGATAGTTCACAAAATAAGCTGAATGTGTACTAATAATTATACTTATTAACTTTAGTTATTGCATCTTCTCCTCCAAGCAGTTCAAAAGATTAATGGATTCTTCCTTTATTGAATTGAATTCATAAGCTCAAAGAAATATTTTGACTCTTGGGTTTTATAAAGATTGTACCAGGAATCTAGAGTTTGCGGTAAGAATACATCTAGAATTTTTAATATATGCAAAGCAAATTCAAGAGGAGCTATTCCAGAAGCAGTAATCAAGTTTCCATCAGTTACTGCACATTCTTGCTTATAATATTTTTCTCCATCATAGTTTGGGCAGACCATTTTAAGATACCCCAAATCATTGCTTGTATGAGCTCGCTTATTCAGTACTCCACCCATAGCAAGTCCTATTGTAGCACCACAAATTGCCCCTACAACAATGCCTTTCTCTAAATATTTTTCAGCCATTCTTATAATTGGAGCATGAATTGCTTCTGTCCATGTATTCCCGCCAGGTAGAATCAAAGCAGCAGTATCATGAGCATTACACTCCTTAAGTTCAACTTCTGGCAAAACTTTCAGACCTCCCATTGTAGTAATAGGGGTCTTGGTAAGTCCTACAGTTACTACTTTTAGCGGCATTAATCCCTTTTTATAGTACCTTCCAGAATTGATTTCGGTGCTTAAATAACCTATTTCCCAGTCTGCCATTGTATCAAATACATAAAGATATACTGTATTCTTCATTTTTTATTCCTCCAGATTAATTTTATTGTTGCTATTTGTTACAGGATGGTCTCAAAGTTCATCTAGATTATTATATATTATCTTCACTGACAAACTCCGTCAGTGAAGATAATAGTCCATCAAATCTTTAAGAATCCCTACCATAGCATCTTTAAAACTATTTGGTTCAAGCACCTTTATTGATTTGCCATATTGAAGTAGAATATGAGGAACATAGGTATGGATTGAGTTTTCATCCATTAAAAATTTTGCTCTGCATTTAGTTCGTTCTATAAGATAATGTCCTAAAAACCAATGTGAACAAAGGTCATTCAATGCTTCTGACTTGCCTTCAATTACTAAAGTTGAAAGTTCTACTTTGCTTTCCAACTTCGGTAATAAGCTTTTTGTAAAAAACTCACGTGCCGAAAAAGCTTCAGGACGCTTAAACGCATTTTTAGTGCTTATAATATTTACTATTCTATCTACCCTAAAGCTGCGAATTTCATTTCTAAGATGGCAAAATGCAATAACATACCATTTATCATTCCAGTAAAGCATCCCATAAGGATCAACAACCCTATGCTTAGGCTGCCCTTCATAACCTGTAGCGTATTCAATTTCAATAGAGCATTCACTCGCAACAGCTTGCTCAATTTCTATTAATATAGGTTTGATGGCTGGATCACAAATACGGCTCACTACTTCAAATCCCACTAAATGACGATTGAGAACTTTTTCTTGTTCTTGATTCGAGAACAGCTTTAACTTTGATGTTGCTCTATTTAGTGCTTCCATAAAAGGATATCCTGCTTCCATTGCAAAAGTGGCAGCATGCAAAAGTGATTTTTTTTCTTCAATATCAAAAAACAAGGATGCTTGGATAAAGTTATTAAGCAAACTATATCCGCCATTATGGCCAGGCTCCGATATTATTGGAACTCCACTAACACATAATGCATCTATATAACGATAAACTGACCTTATGTTTATTTCTAACCTTTCGGATATTTGCTTTGCAGTTATTTTTTTACCTGAATTCAGCATCCATAAAATTGCTAGCATATTATCATTTTTTGGCATAATGCTCTCCACTTCCCTAGATTGTTAATAGTATCATTCATTAATAAATGAGTAATTTACTACATTTGATAGGAACGGCAACGTGTTTTGATTGGTAATAGCTGTCTTATGGTTGGTTTTTACACGAATCATTGCCGTACCCTATAGGAGTTATTATTGAAAGTACTTTTATCTTGGAAGGATAATGGGCTTACGCCCAAACCTCGCGTATGTGTATGCGACGAAGTGTTGTTACTTTAAGTAGTCTAGTGCAACTTGTACATAGCTTGCAACTCCAATTGGGAGAGCGTCTTCATCAAGTTTATAATGATTTGAGTGCTGAGAATAACAGCAGTCTTTAGCTTCGTTTCTGCAGCCTAGAAGCATTAATGCACCTGGTATTTTTTCAAGGTATTCAGAAAAATCTTCTGATCCCATTATCATTGAAACCTGTTTTATGTTGTCTTCACCTATTATTTTTGAAACAGCGGATTTTAACATTCCAGTTGCTTTTTCTTCATTTATTGTAGCTGCGCATGTAAAATCATATTTAAAGTCATAATCACATCTATAGCCTTTACATACATTTTCAATCATTTCTTCGAGCCACTTTGGCATATTTTCACGTGAGTATTTGCTGAAAGATCTGTTCATTCCAGACATCTTTACGCTTCCAGGAGTTACATTGAATCTTTCTCCGCCTTCAATAGTTCCTATATTCATTACAATAGGATTCCTTACATCATTTACTCTACTTACAAGTGTTTGAACTCCTTGAATTACAGCAGCGGAGCAAGTAATGGCATCTACTCCTTGCCAAGGAGATGAACCATGAGAAGATTTACCTTTTATAGTTAAATCCCATATATCTGCACTTGCCATAAATGGACCTGGTTGAATAACAACTTGTCCAACGGGAACATCAGACCAAATGTGCATTCCAAATATGTAATCAACATCAGGATTTTTTAAAGCGCCACCTTCAATCATAGCTTTAGCACCAGAAGCTACTTCTTCTCCTGGCTGGAACAAGAATTTTACAGTTCCATTAAGCTTGTCCTTCATTTCTGATAAGAGCTTAGCAGCACCAAGGAGCATTGTGATATGAGCATCATGACCGCATCCATGCATATATCCTTTATTTTGAGAAGCAAATGAATAACCAGTATCTTCAGTAACAGATAGAGCGTCTATATCTGCACGTAAACCTATAGTTTTTCCTTCTGATTTACCTCTTAAAATTCCAACAAGTCCAGTTTTACCAATGTGTTGTACTTCTAATCCAAGCCTTTCAAGTTCGTCACTAATAGTTTTTGAAGTCCAAACTTCCTCAAAGGATGGTTCTGGGTGTTTATGAAATTCCCTCCTATGCTTTATAAGCCAATCTTGAATATCTTTTGCAAGTTTTAAAGTGCTGTTTTCCATTTTGATTCCTCCTAGGTAATTTTTTTAACATATTATTAATTATATCACTGTTTTATTAAAATTATAGCATTTTTAGAAATACACCTGCTATTATTACAGAAGCAACGGATACTGTTGCAAAACCACCAACAAGCATTCTAGGAAGAAGTATATCTGTGACGTAAGCTTCTTCTTCTTCATTTTTACTTACTGATTTACATACTTCAGTTGTTATAATGTAGTCAGCAGGGAATCCAAATAAAGCTGTAAGAGCACATGCAAAGCTCATTTCCTTTGAGAAGCCCACAAGTTTTCCTGTTATTAGTGATGTAAGGAACATGCCAAGTATTCCAAGTAATATTAAAACTATTATTGGAATTAAAATTTTAATAAGCTGAGCTGGGGTTATAGTTGATAGACCAGAGAAAACATAAACGAGTAAGCCAGCTATTAGCCAATTAAAAACACCAGCTTTAATAAGGGCAGATTCCTCTAAGAAGCCAAGTTCGCAGAAAATTACACCAAATATTAAACAAACTATATATTGATTTATAGCACCATGAGTTAAGTTAGAAACCCATCCAGCTAGAAGCGATACTATTGTTAATTTTGCAAGAATCATTGGAGCTGTCTCATATTTTTCTGGTAAAGGTGGAAGCAATTTTTTTCTTACAGTTGTGGTTGCGGCAATTTGTGATGATACTTCTTCTCTATTGCTTTTAGAAGTAACTTTATTTTTCCTAAAGTCTTCAACCAATCTTTTTCCTTCTCTTTTTAAACAGAAAGAGGTTAGAGGATAACCAAAGAAACTATGCATAACAAACATTGCTATAGGTAAAGCAACTAGAGCTGTAATACCTTGATGCTTTAAACCTTCAGACATAAGTAAAGCTGCTACGAGTCCGCCGCTTAATGGAGGAGTTGCTGCAACTACAGTATGCCAGTCAAATAGAAGTCTTCCAACAGTCATTGTTAAAAGGATTGTACCACATACACCACATAAGGCTATTACTACAGATCTCCACTGAGCTATTAATTTTCTTAGATCCATGAGGGTACCTAGGTGAGTTAATAGCAGTCCCATGCATATTGGTACAAACTCTTTACCAAAAGATGCTCTAGTAACAACGTCCTTTGGGACGAATGTCCAATAACCTACAACAAATAAAGCTGCTGTTACAAAAACAGAAGGTATGTAGGCTTTAGTTTTGTTTGAAATTATTTCACCGATAAGTAAGAATGCTATTACAATTAAAAAGCATTCTGGGGAAGAAAAGTTCATAAAAGTCACTCCTTAAAATTATTTTATAAATTAGTTCATATAGTGAAACTAGTTCAACTACAAACTATTTATGCACCATAATCCCTTGAAAATTGGTATTTTGGAACATAAATAGTTTAAGTTTTTCAGTAGTTTCACTATAGATAAACCGTTTCAACTATTGAAATTAATGTGAATCATAATGCCAAGAAAATAGCATTTTGGTACAAATAAATTTCAAGTTTCAAGGTGGTTTATCTTTATTTAAATGAAAATTTTAAACAAAAAATAAAAAACCTATCCAGCAGGGACAAGTTTTAATTGCGGTACCACCCTAATTCTGTGAATAAAGTGAATTAAATTAAACATAATATTCACAGCGCCTTAGATACGTTTCAATAAATGATTCGATTTCTTTTTAACGGTAGAATACCGGTGCAGCTTACTCAAATTTTTAATGATTTTGAAAATTCTAAACAATTTTTTTAGTTACACTTTTCAAGGATGAGTTTCAGATATAGTCTAAACATTGGATTTCAGCCCAAACCAACTCTCTTTAGATTAGATTGTATACCGTAGTATTCCTGTCATCAAATTTCTCTATGAAGTTATTTATAGCATATGAAAATTTAAGTGTCAATGGTAAATAAATCAATAATATTAGGCAATAAGAGGAGATGCGCTGCAAAAATAGAAATCAATATGAATTTTTTTATTCAAAAAATATTATTTAATATATGATAGTAAAAAATAGCAAATTATAAAAAATAAATTGGTATTATTGATAAGTTGTCATAAAAATTCTGCTATAAGGATAAAAAATGTAAAAATGAAAAAATAATGACGAAAATATTAGAAAATAATCATTTAGAAGTATGAATAATAATTTTTAAATGAAGGAAAAGTTTGCTTAATGATAAATCAAAAAGTAATAAATTCATCAATTATGCATAATTTTAAGTCTAAATATAAATAAAAAAATTCAAAAAAATATTTAAAAATAATATCAATTTTTTATATAATGGTTAAATATATTTAGAATTTATTACATTATATCCTATTATTTAAAATAAATTATATTTCATAATCCGATACAATATGCAATAGCTTTTATATTTACTCAGAATTATCATCTGTAAGTTTTCTGCATTCTTTTGTTGTTGCTTGAACATAGTTAAGCCCTCCTTTAATTTAAAGAAAGCTATTATAAAAGTTATGCGGAAATGGATACATCTTACAATGAGATAAGTATGTTAAATAATATGATGGATTAAAGAATTTAGATTTGCCAAGGGTAAAGTCTGCCCTCACTGCGGTGCTGAAACTGTATCAAGAAACGGAAAATACAATGATAAACAACGATATATATGCAAGTCATGCAGAAAGACTTTTACCGACTTTACTAACTCAGCTACTTACAAAAGCAAGAAAACATTAGATAAGTGGCTTAAATACGCAAAGTGCATGATAAATGGTTATTCCATTAGAAGAAGTGGATGAATAGGTTTAATGGTGTTGCAACCAAATATATCAGTAACTATATGTACTGGTTCAAATGGCTTGAATTATTTGAAAATGATAAAGAAGCCGTAAAAGTTAAGAATCTCATGGCGCAATGCAATGTAGCTCATGCCTATACTAAAACAGCAGATTTCAAAGAAAGAGAACCAATATTTGTATAAATATATACATTATCTTAAAGTTGATGTTATAATTATAACAAATTTGAGTGCAATTTATTGTACACTCGTAGGATAAGACGAAGTAAAGAATATTTATAATAATTTGCGTCAACTTGAACGAAAAAAGGAGTGTGATTTTTTTGAATACTATATTAGAAATCATTGAAAAAAGAAGAAGCATACGCAAATATCAGCCCACGCAAATCAAAGATGAAGAGCTTGCAGCTATTTTAGAGGCTGGGCGTTCGGCTCCCAGTGGCGGAAATAATCAGACAAGTCATTTCATTGTTATTCAAAATGCTTCTATTTTGCAGGAACTAAAACGATTGGTGAGCTTAGAATTTGAAAAAATGGAACTCAAAGAAGGGATGTACAAAAGCCTGCAAACTTCCATAAAAGCTGCAAAAAAGGGAGGATATGATTTCTTTTATAATGCACCAACGCTTGTAATAGCGGCAAATCGAAAAAATTATGGAAATGCTATTGCCGATTGTGCTTGTGCACTGGAAAACATGATGTTGGCGGCATCATCTCTTAATATTGGTTCTTGTTGGATTAACCAATTGCATTGGCTTGATGACAATGAAGTAATTCACAAGTATATGACGGAATTAGGACTTGGTGATGGTGAAACAATCTGTGGCGGACTTTCACTAGGTTATTCTGCGATAAATGAGCTTTTACCTCTGCATCGAACTGGAAACCATATTACTTATATCAAATGAGAAAATAGCAAAGATAATGAGCATTATCCTTGTTAAAATAAGAATAATGTTAAGACACATTATTTTTTAAAGGCGAATTTAGGGAAGTCAAAATGGCTTCCCTAAAAAAATTATATATTTTCAACACTCTTTTAAAACATTAACTGTCCTCTGTCAATTGTCAACTAATACATGTTCACATACCCAATATGTTCCAAAACAGAATTCGGCTAATTTTAATATTCCAAGTTGTTTATCTACAGCTTCCTTATAAAGATTCTGATTTTTTAAAATAAAAGTTATAGCTTTAGGATGGTTGCCGCTAAAAGTTTAGTTCTTTCAAATAAGGATTCTAAGTTTCCGTATTCCTTATCTGTGTGTTGATATTTACCTTGAACTCCTAGGCCGCATAAAGCCGGAACCCCAACCATTGTGGAGTAAGATGCATCAGAACCACCGCCTACTGTTTTTTCATAGGGTTCATCGAGTCCAAGCTCTAAGGAAGTCTTGCGGAGGGTTTCAAACAATTCTTTTGTGCCAGCAATGACTTCCATTGGGTGCATTATTGATTCACAGAAGATTTTAGTTTTTGTACCTTCGAGGTAAGTTTTATTAGCTATTTTTTCTAGTTCTTCGGTGATTTCTTGCAGCTTGTCTTTCTTTAAGAATCTTACATCTATTGTGGCTTTTGCGTATTCAGGAACTACATTTCCTGCGGTACCTCCATTTACAATACCTACATTTAAAGTTGTTCCTTCCTTTATATTTGTGAGATTTTGAATATCTATTATTTTGTGAGCTATTTCTAAAATTGCATTTCTTCCTTTTTCATAGTCATTTCCAGCGTGTGCAGCGGTTCCATAAACTTCAAGTATAAAAGAAGCACAGCCTTTTCTTTGAGTAACTATGGCATTGCCTATGCGACCTGTTTCAAGGTTAAAGGTTGCACAGCACTCTTTAAATTCTTCTGGAAGCACTTTGCTTAAATTTGAGTTAGCATGTCCAACTTCCTCATCACCTATAAGTATAATTTTTATAGGTCTTTTTTTATAATTTATAGAATTTAAAGCCTTGATTGCATAAACTAAAGCTACAATTCCACCTTTCATGTCAATAACTCCAGGACCATAAACCTTGCCCTCTTTAATTATAAAAGGATTTTTTTCTAAAGCACCATCCTTAAATACAGTGTCCATGTGTCCTGTTAGGCAGATAGGTTTTTCATTACCTTCGTATTTTGACTTTCCAATTAGCGCTGCACCGGCATTTTCAAAATCGAGAATATCAATTGTGAAGTTTTCAGCTTCAAGAATATTTTTTAGTTTATTTGCTATAGTATCAATTCCTTTTTTGTTATAAGAACCGCTTTCTATGCTGACTAAAGTTTTCCACAGCTCTAGCATTTCTTCGCGGTTTGCGTCTACAAAGTTTAAAATATTTTTCATTTGTTCATCCATATTTGTTTTAGCGAAATATTAATATATGCCGCTAAGTTCACTTCCCTTCTTTTAATTATAATTTAATAATAAATATAAAGGAATTTTGAAATTAATGCAAACATTTCTTTATATTATTATTATACAATTAAATTACCTTTATTTACATAGATATAATATGTAGATATTGATTATTAATAATTATTATTATATAATATTAGTAATTAATAAAATAGAAGGTGATTTTAATGGAAATAAAAGAAGGTAGCTTGGCACCAGAATTTTCTTTAACAGGATCTGATGGCAAGGAACATAAATTAAGTGATTATAGGGGTAAAAAGGTTATACTTTATTTTTATCCAAAGGATAATACAGCTGGATGCTCAAAGGAGGCTTGTTCCTTTAGGGATAATATAAAAATAGTAACGGATTTAAATGCTGTGGTACTTGGAGTAAGCAGAGATTCCTTAAAATCTCACGACAGGTTTATAGAAAAATTTAATCTTCCATTTGTACTTTTAGCTGATGAAGATGAGAAAGTATGCAGGCTGTATGATGTTATTAAAGAAAAGAACATGTATGGTAGAAAATATATGGGAATAGAAAGAAGTACATTTATTATAGATGAGGAAGGAATTTTGAAAAAAGCATTTAGAAAAGTAAAAATTAGTGGACATATTGAACAGGTCATTGAAAGTTTGAAATAAAAATGGTATCCTCGAATTATAAGGGGAAAGTTTGGTGATTTTTAGTGTTTATTCAATTTGAAAATGATTTGGTGGAAGTGTTTATTCAATATAGGAAAAGAAAAACCATAAAGTTATCCATTAAAAATGATTTGAATGTAGAAGTAGTTGCTCCGCTTAGAACACCTAAAAAATATATAAGACTGCTAATAGAAAATAAAAAGCAGTGGATAAGACTGCATAGGGAAAAGATGAAAAAGAACATAAGTATCCCAATTTTAAGGGAATACGAAGATGGAGAAAAGTTTTATATTATGGGAAGTCCATATAATTTAAGAGTTGTTCAAAGTGATCATGATAGGATAATGGTTTTTCAGGGTGATATCTTTATGTATACTAAGAAGAAGGAAGATATTAACTACAAGAAAAGGCACATGGAAAAATGGTATAAGGATATAGCCTGTGAGAGGCTTGAAAACATCTATGATAGGGTTTGCAGCAGGTTTAATGTAATATATAGTGAAAAGCCCGAATTACACTTTAGAAAAATGAAAGCTCGATGGGGGAGCTATAGTCCAAGAGACAATAAAATATTACTTAATTCCCAGCTTGTGAAGGTACCAGAACATTGCATAGAATACGTAATAGTTCATGAGCTTTGTCATGTTAAGCATAGAAATCACAAAAAGGAATTTTATGATTTCTTGGAAGGTTTTTTACCAGATTGGAAGCTTAGGAGGCAAGAGCTTAATAGATATACAAATGTTTAAATAAGCTTTTATTTTAAAGTAAGCTAACTTCACTAAAAAGATACATGGAGGAAGATTGTTTCCTATCCATGTATTTTTTTTTTATTTTTATTTTTAATTATAACTATAATGAGAAATTTAAATTAATTAAAAAAATGATTTTAATATATTGAAGTTAATGTGAAATAATAGTAATATTAATATCGTGAGAAAAAATTACATTATATATAATTAAGGTTAAATTAGGGTGCATAAGGAATATGCATGAGAATATATAAAGATAAACTACCACGAAACTTGAAATTTATTTGTACCAAAATGCCGTCTTCTGGTGATTATGGCACACATGAATTTTAATAGTTAAAACGGTTTATCTAAAGTGAAACTACTGCGTAAACTATTTATGTTCTAAAGTGCCAATATTCAATGGCTTATGGTGCATATATAGTTTGTAGTTGAGCTAGTTTCGCTATATAGTGAAACTAGCTTATATTTTAGGCTATGAGAGGTGAGATTATTGGGAGCAAGTGAACTAGAGTATTCAGCAAGTATTATAAGTCAATGTTCATCAAATATTACAAGTGAAAAAAATAATTTGAGCAGTAGGGTAAGTATCATAAATTTGGATAATAGAGATGAGGAAAATAATATTACCATGCAGGCTTTTAATGTTGTAAATGTAGAGCTTTCTGCACTTACAAATTTAATGGACAGAATAGCAGAGCAGCTTCGTGAAGAGGCAAGCAGGTTAAGACAGGCAGAGGAAGCAGCAGCAAGAGAAAAAGCAAAACAGCAAGCTGGGGCGGGTGCTTCAGCATGATTTCTGTGGATTTTGAAAAGTTAAAAGAACTTTATGAAATTGTAAATATATTTGAAAGCAACATTGATAACAACTTAAAGAGAGCGGAGGCAGAAGCCTCTGGTATAACAGCAGATGGAGACAAGCTCATCCGACGTTTAGATGAAATTAAGCGATTTTTAGATGATGAAATTTCAAGGTATCAAAATTTAGAAAGAAAATTAAATGAAAAGGCAAATGCAATTACCTTTAGAGGTTCAAAAGCATTAAATGCAGTATATATAAATAATATAAGCGAAAATATACAAGTGAGAGCAGCTAATGCAAATGCAGAAGCTTTTATACCTCTAGCATTAAGTGGTGATGCAGCACTTGAAAGTAAAAGCAGCAAATTAAAATTAAAGAGTGAAAATGCAGTTGATAAAACTTTAAAGGCAGCGGATGAGAAAGTGGATTCAACAATTGATATGGTGAAAAATACAGCAAATGAACTTAAGAATTTTGCAGAAGAAAAAATAAATGAGCTTGGCAAAATCGAAAAGTTTGTAGAAGGAAAAATAGATGGAATTTTAGGAGCACTAGTGAAAGAACTCGACGCTTTGGAAAGTGAAATAAGTGAAGCGCTGAATGACAAAAATCTTAAAGCATTAGGAGAAGATAGTTTAAATCTTCTTAAAACTAAAATAGCAGAAGTATTTGTTTATAATAAAGAGGATTTAAAAGCAGAAGCTAAATATGAAAATAATTTAGAAAAAGACTGGAATAATTTTAAAAGTAATGTTTGGAATGAGTTTAAGAAGGTTCATCCGGAGTTAGTAAAAAAGCTTGAAGAAATAAAAAATGAAATAGAGGCAGAACTAAAAACTGCGTTGATTAATTTTGAAAAGAAATATCCGTTAGTCGCACAAGTGCTTAAGGTAAGTTATAAAACAGTTACAGGAGTATTTGAAGGTGCCTCAGATTTAGTGGATCAAGTAGTGGAAATACCTTCAGATTTAAAGAAGATAGTATGTAAGTTTATTGACGATCCAATAGGAACCACGAAGAGAACATTAAAAATGGCAATGTATATAAATTCATTTTTAAATGGCTATCCACCAGCAACAGAGGATGAAATAAAGTTTAGAGTAGGAATAGTACAAATAATACGCAGCTCAATAGATAAAAATGTAATTCATGGAGATGCAGAAAGTAGAGCAAGATTTACAGTTAATGTTGCAGGCAATATAGCTATGTTTGTATTTTCAGATGGAGGAAGTTCTATTAAGGAAGTTGGAGAAGCTTCAAAGGTAGTAGAAGAAGTATCGGATGTGGAAAAGGCAGATGAAGCCATAAACACTGCAGAAAAAGCAGAGGGAGCAATGAATGCAGTAGAAAAGGCAGACAGCTGGTGGTCCAAGCTAGAAGATCCACTTAATACCTTATCAAGCTTTAGCGAAGAAGTTTTTAAAACAGTAGATACTTTAAAGGCATGCATAAATACAAGAATAGAAGAAGTATTTACAATAGTAAGTGAAACAAAAGATTTAGGAAAATTAATATTGTGCAAGCTAAGAAATCCTATTAATGAAGTAAAGGAAATAGTAATATCTAAAAGCGAGTTTACAGAAGATCAGATCAAAACTTGTTTAGAGGGATGCTTTACAGGAAAAACTCTTATAAATACCGAGTTTGGATTAAGAAGAATAGACAGCATAAAAGAGGGAGAAAGGGTATACGCAGAAGATGCAAAAACTGGACAAAAATCGCTAAAAAAGGTACTGTATGTATACAAAAAGCATTCAAAAGATATTATAATAATAGCAATAGGAAAAGAAAAAATAGAGACAACAGCACCTCATTTGTTTTATACAGAAGAAGGCTTTAAGCCAGCTGAAATGATAAAAGCAGGCGAGAAAATAAAAAATGATAGTGGAAATTACGAGGAAATATCAGATATAAGTATAAGGCATACAGAAGCAGGAGAAGCAATATACAATCTTAATGTAGAAGATTATCACACATATTTTGCAGGTGAAAGCAGTTTACTTGTACATAATGATTGTTCAGTAAGCAATGAAGAGGTAAAAACTGTAACAGATGCTATTAAGAATGGAAAAGGGAATAATACCAGCTATGTGAAGTCAATAGCAGATTTAAAAAATGTTGAAAAATTTAAAGAAGGTTCATTAGAACATATATTAGAAGGACAATTAAATGCGAGAGGAAAGGCTGTAGGATTTCACTATGAAGGAATGCCAACAGCAAAGGGAAAAATAATACCAGGTACTGAGTCAGCACCTAATGAGTTTGGTGTTTATACGGCCAAAGTTGAGGTTGATGGTGTGCCTAAAACAGCTAATGGGGGAATGTCATCATTTTTCCCAAAGAATTGGTCTGCTCAAGATATAGTAGATGGTATTAATGAAGCATATGGTTCGAAAGAATTTGTGCGAGGAAGTAGAAATACTTTTAGAGGAAAGACGTCTCAAGGAATAAGAATAGAAATGTATATAGATAGTGCAACGGGTAAGATAATATCAGCATTTCCAATATACTAGATGGAGGAAAATATGAAATATAATTTTAGATTTGAAGAGTTAAATTATAAGGATGGAGATAAAGATATAATTATAATTATGGAGGATAAGATCCAATTAGTATCATCATTTTTAATGTCTGATATCCAAGGCTCAGATCCACAGTATGTTTTTGAGGCAATAGATAAAGTTCTAAATGGTGAAAGTGATTATGAAGAGTTAAACGGCAATGTATGTGGTGTTGAAATTCATAAAGATAAAACACAAATATATGATAACTTAGCTGAAGATGGAATGGGAAATTGGTGTGAAATTGAAACAACTGAGTTAAGAGAATTAGTTGAAATATGGTGTGAAAAATTAAAGCAATTTAAAGAAGAAAATAAATAATTGCATAGTAAATGCACTATTAAAAAAGTGGTGTTATGTAAATAAAAGATACCAATTAAAATGAGCATTAAGATATATCAGCAAGACTAAAAGCTATAGAGCCAATTGCAATTTTAAGTAATAGGCTCTTTTTTACGCAGCTCAATAGATAAAGATGTAATTCATGGAGATGCAAAAAGTAGAGCAAGATTTACAGTTAATGTTGCATAAAAGGCAGCTGGTGCAGAAGAAAAAGTAAAAAGTGTAGAAAATGCAGCTGCAAGCATTGGAAAAGAGGACAAAGTTGCAGATAAAGCAGTAAGTGAATCAGGTAATTTTGATAAAACGGCAGGAGCTGAGAGAAAATACAGCAGTGAAATAGTTGGGAGAGAAGATGCTAAGGGGGTTACTAAAGCTAGTTTAACAGCTAAAGATATTCCAACAGCTAAAAGCGGAGAATTTAATGACTTCTTCAATTCTTTAACTCCTGATGAATTAGATGAATTATGGAAAGATAAGAGTATAAGAAAGAAGATTGAAAGAGAATTGAGAGCACCAGGAGGACTTCATGAATGGCATTTAGTATCAAGAGCACCTCAGTTTAAACATTGGGGAGTAAGTGCAGAACAGATAAAAGACTTAAGAAGTGTAATTTCAGATGTTAAATTTAAAAATCCTAGTGGTCAACATGGAGGTTTAGGCTCAACAATAGCACATAATGAGCTGTTAAATATAATAGATTCTTCACAAGATTATAGTACATTTATAAGAAGATTGAATAATTGGGCTAATTATAGGTTAGATGGAGGTATAAATTCATTGCCAGAAGGATTAAGGTTAAAGTGAGATTAGAAAGGATGTAAAAATTATGGAGAAAAATGGAGTTGTTTCGCTATGGTTAGGAAACATAGAAACAGAGGAGTTTCTAAAAAACTATGTTGATTTAAGGTATACTGATAATGGTGATTGGGAAGCATCACAATTTCTAAATGATTTTAATATTGATATGGATGATATTGAAGAAGATTTTATTGAAAAGGTATTATATACAGAAGCAAATGATGATGTGGATAAATTGTTGTCAGGATGTTCATATGAAGATATTGTGATACCTAATATTAAGAAAATCATAATCAATAAGTTGGAAGACAAGTTTAATGCTGTAATTCTAGTATATAATTTCGAGTATAATGGTGAAGAAAGTTTTATTAATAATGAGGTTTACAAAATGAAATATATTGGTTCAGTACAGTATACGTAAAAGTTACTGCAAAATTAATAAATAGGTTACTGCAAAAAAATAATTATTTAAAGAATACAGTAAAGTTAGTAGAATGATTGGAATAACTTACCGCATAATAATAATTATTCAGTGAGCCATAACTAAAAGAAAAATAAACTAATAAGATGCCCAGTAGATGCTAACATAGTGCCTATTGGGTATTTTTCTGTAGTGTCAAAACGAATTGCTTTAAATTGCTTCCGTTCGCCCAAACTCAGTAATACCAACAGTTTTCAGTAAGTAAATTAGACCCTAAATATGTTCTAAATACACCATATACATAAAAAGAGGATGTGGAAAAGGCAGATGAAGCCATAAACACTGGAGAAAAAGCAGATAAAGCAGTAAGTGAAGCAGGAGATATTGATAAAACAGCAGGAAGTGAAGGAAAATACAGCAAGTGAATAGTTGGGAAAGAAGATGCTAAGGGAGCAAGTAGTCCTAAGTTAAAGTTTAATAATACTGGAGAATACTATTCCTATGTAACTAATATTGGTAAGAGAGCAGATCTGAATAGTGAGCAAAAATTAGGACTTATACAAGAAGCTTATGAAGCATTAGGTAATGAGAAGGGAGATATTACTTGTATTTCTGACATAAAGTATTTAAAACCAGAGGGATTTGGATCAAATGGACGACCTATTGTTGATCGGCCAAAATGGATGGGATTTGATGTTAATAGTATTAAAGGAATAACAAGAGAAAATCCATTACCAGATAAATGGGATAGAATTGGTCCAATAAGTGGTGAAAATTTTACTACAGTATCTAGTAATGGCAAAATATTTTCTTTTGATGAGAGGTCTATACCGTATTTAGAAAATTTACAAGCGAGACATATAGGAGATTTTAATAATAATGTTTATTTTGATGTAATTGATGCTATAAAGGAGAATGACATTAATAAGTTAAATGGAATTATGAAGAAAAGTGGTATAGATAGTGTATCATCTATAGAATTTAAAGATATAAGAGGTAGATATATTAAGTTTATTGATAGAGCTAAAGTTGAAATAGGAAACATTGATGCAACATATGGTCTAAAAGGAAGTGCTGCAACTTGGAAAATTAATGGTGAAATACACATGAATGGAGGTGCTGAACAAATTGTTACACCATTAACAGGTGATTTTCTTAAACCATTAGGTATATTGAATATTGAATTTTAGTATGGAGGAAGTAATATGACAAAACTTGAGTTTTTAGATAAAATGAAAAATGAAAAGATAGATTTAGCAGAATATATTATTGTAGTTGATAGCTTAACAGATGAACAATTTGTTATAGGTTGCTATAAGGATAATAATATGTGGAAGATATATAAAACAACGGAAAGAAGTGGACATTACATTATTGATGAGGTTGTCGATGAAAATACTGCTTTCGATGAACTATACGAATTGGTTAAATTACAAGAAAAATATATAAAAAATAGATATCGATAAATAGCTGTATTCATAATAGATGAATATAGAAACTGCATAAGAAATAATAATAGCAAAATATAGTTAAATCAATAATAATGAATAAGATAAAATAGTGTATGATTGCAATAATGCAGTGAAAAGATGAAATGAATCAGCTGAATTTAAGTAAGCTGGTTTATTTTTTAGTAGTTCTTCAAGTGTAAAAAATATTATAATAACAACAATAGGCGCAGAAGCAGGAGAAGCAATATACAATCTCAATGTAGAAGAATATCACACATATTTTGTAGGTGAAAGCAGTTTACTTGTACATAATGATTGTTCAGTAAGCAATGAAGAGGTAAAGACTGTAACGGATGCTATTAAGAATGGAAAAGGAAAGGCTGAAGTTACAGGTAAAGAAGCTAAAGATGTGGAGCCATCTAGTGTGAAAGCGGCAGAAGAGGATAAGGAGGGAAGTAATTTTACTAAGAGAGATTTAGATTCTAAATATTTTAAAGATAGTTTTTCATCACAAGATGAATTTAAAAATTTTATGGATAATATATTCAAGGATGATTCATTAACTGGTAGTGAAAAGGCATTTATCAATCGAGAAAATTTTGCTAAATTAACAGATGCTCAAAAAACAGATTTAAATACTCTTGGAAATGATAAGTTTTTAAAGGTTGATAGTGATTATAAAAGTTGGGAAGTTGTTACTAAAACTGGTGATTCATATGTTAATGTTCCATATGATTGGCCTGATTATATGGGACTTGATTTAAGTAAAGATGTAGAAGTGTTATCCACGAAAAATATGCCTAAAGTTCAAGAAAGAATTGGAACATTAGGAGGTAATAATTTTTCGCCATTGAAAAACGAAACGACAGGTGAATGTTTCAATATGGGTGAAAAATCAATAGAATGTTATATTGATAATACTGCAAATGCACAACATTTATACAATATAGATACTGAAAACTATATTAAAGTTATTGATTGTATAGCAGATAGTAATACGGTAAGTGCAACTACTAAATTGAATAATCTAATTGATGAAATGAACATTTCACGAAGTAAGTGGGATTTAATTGAACATGCAACAATAGACGATATGAAATCATATCAAAATAGTTATATTAAATTTAAAAAGGATGCGAGTATACTATATGATAAAAAAGGAATAATGCATGATTCGGATACAGTTTTTTATGGCTTAAAAGGTCAAGCGGCACCTTGGTTAAGTAGTAGAGGTGGTGCAGGTAAGATAAATACACCTATAAAAGGATATATGATGGAAGATTTAGGTTTATTAAAAGAGAGTGGAGGGAAATAGTTTATGACATTATGCAAATTGCAAGAATATATAAAAAATGAAAATATTAATTTGAAGGATATTAGGATAATATTAGGTAAAAAATTAAATATAACCAATGCTGAAGGAATCTATGAAGATGATAATGGTACTTGGCATCTATATGAATGTGGAGAAAGAAGTGATGTAACAGATATTTTATCAGGAAGTGAAGAAGAAGTTGTTGAAGAAATCTATTCATGTATAAATTCAAGAAATAAAGCAGTAAAAAAGCATGGAAAATCAATATTTGGGTAGTACTTCATAAATTGTATTATTTCAAGAAAAAGTACAAGTTAAAGTGAGATGACTTGTAATAATAAGCTGTTTACTCAAGTTATGTATAATTAAAAAAGCAGGAGCTTTAAATACAATAGGAAAAAACAGAGGAGATTGAAATAATATGAAAATAGAAGAGCTGAGGAAAAAAATAATAGAAGATAATATTAATATTAAAGTAATTAGGGCAATAGTTGATGAGAAGATAATCTTGGCAAATGCAACAGGATGTTATTCAGATGATAATAATATTTGGCACATATATTCTGTAGGCGATAGAAACAATTTTAGAATTGTAGAATCAGGTGATGAGGAAGTAATTATCCAACATTTTTATGAGATGATAAAAAGTATGAATGAGACTTACAAAGAATATGGTGATGTTTGGTCATAGTTCAATATATTATATGAAGATGAAGGTGATTTTTATCCATGCATGAGTAGTTATACTTTAGATGGTCATGCTAATTTTATTTTCAAATCAACAGACGAGTTTGGCATTACAAGATTTGCAATTCAAAAAGGTATCAATATTTCAGTTGTTGGTTGGATAAAAGAAAAAGGTGTGTATACAGATTATTACTTTTCTGTAGATGCAGAAAATGGATCTATGGAGCGATATAGTAGGGCATATTAAGTAATCATAATAGATATTTAGAAGCATTACAATATAAAATAACTTACTGCATAATAATATTAATAATGCATTGAAAAGATGAAATGAATCAGCTGAAATTAAGAAGACTGGTTCATTATTTTTTAGAAGATAGCAACTATTGATGAATAAGTTCCCATAATCCCAATTCACCCATAAATCACTGAAGATAATCTTATGCGTGAATTGGTATTATGCAATACCAGTACATGTTATTTTTGTATTTGTTCTATCCAATTTGCTATAACCTCAAAAGCAAGTCCTAAGTTGCCTGACTGGCAATGATTTTGAGCAGTCTCTTTCCTAGTGAACATACGAGTTGTTAAAGAGCGTACATTGGTAAGAGATTTACTTTGCTCGAAAAATTGATTTAGTGGGATATAATGATCTTCTTGTGCGGCCATTAGAAGAACATCCTGCTCTAATTTTTCTGATATTTTAGATGTATTGTAAAGCAAAATTTTACTCAAAAATTCATATGGAGTCTTGCTTCCTGTGATATGCATACCCTGATTTATTGCCCATTCTATCATAAGACTTTTCTTCATTAAATCTTCAAATAAAGTGTTAACTGCTTTTTCATTTCCATCGGACATAAGCGAATTTACTTTTTCTCTTAATTGTGAAGGGAGTGTGTGTAGTACTACTTCATAAAAATTTGAAAGAATATCATCTGCAACAACACGATGTACACGTTTTTCAAATGCAGCAGCTCTTACTACTAAGTAACCGCCTAAAGATATTCCTAGTAATGTTACATCATCAAGCTTAAAGTAATCTAATATTGATTTTACAGGTTTTTCCCATTCGTGAGTCATTGGTATTTTATAATCCTCAAGAGCTGAACCTTGTCCAGGCCCATCAAAGAACACTACGTCATATCCAGCTTCTTTAAGAAACAAAGCCATTTTAAACATTTCTTCTACGTAGCTGTCAAAACCACCAAACATTACAATTGTTCCTCTTGGAGCTTCTGAAGTAAAGCGATAAGCAGGAAGGAAGCTATTCTCATAAGGAACTTTATATGGTTGTTCATCACTAATATTAAAATATTCCTGCATTAGTGAAATAAATTGTTTACGGTAATTTTGCTTTTGAGGATGATCAGCTGTCATATAAAATTCCGCTGTTCTTAGATAATAGGCAGCCCTTAATTTATGTCCTTCATTTAATGCTTTAGTATATAACTCTAGGAATTTCTCAATGAAATCTTCATAATTATGAATGTTTGGGCTTACTTCCCTCATTTCTTTAAGCATAACCTCATCATTTGTCATGGTGTAGCATCGGTTCATCTGAAAATTAACACTAAAATCTGGATGTATATCATCGTAAAATCCAACTGGGAATATGTCTCTTCTTATTTTTATATTTTTCATAAAATTCATCACCCTTCTTTGTTCTTTCAATTTGCTAGGAAGCACTCTCGTTTCTATGTTCTTATTTTAATTTTTTTTCGAGTGAGTAACAACCAATAAAGTATGAAGAATCATTTGATAATATACAAATTGCCTGATTTTTGTTGCTTAACAATATAAAATAGATTATTTTAATGATAGTTGTCTTTTATTTTGCTAAAATTAATATATATAATTAAAGATAAAATATACTGAAATTTATATGTTTAAAAGTAATTGATTAAAGATAAAACACCTTGAAATGGTTTATCTATAGAATGGAGAAGAAAATTATGCAAGCTAAAGTAGACTTAAGAATAGTTAAAACACGGGCTAATATTAAAAATACCTTTATCGAATTACTTTCTGAAAAAGAATTCAATGAAATTACCATACAAAACATATTAGATAAGGCTTTGATTAATCGTTCCACTTTTTATAAGCATTATTCAGATAAATACGAACTAGCAGAACAACTTGTCGATGAAGTTTTGAAAAATACTGCTTTATTTATTAATGAACGCTTTAGTAATAAGAAAGAGGAGGATCTTTTTTCTACTATTTACAAAGCATATGTACATTTATATGACCAAAGAAAGACCATTCTTGCTTTATGGAAAATTAGGACAAGCACTCTTCACCTATATGATGATATTGAAGATTTATTAAAGAAGAATTTTATGCAATATTTAATACTTCATAATAATTTTAAAGACAGCTCTTTACTTGACTACTATTCAACCATTTACTCCTCTTTAGTACTAACTACACTAAAATGGATTTTGACGTCCGGAAATGAATCAGACATTAAAAAAATTCTTAAGCAAGTTCAAAATAGATTTGGCAGCGAAATACTTTTAGAAGATTATAAATTGTGATACACACTACAGTCCAAACGTAATTAATTGTAGAAAAATCAATATCCTGTAGATTTTAAGTATATTACTGATATTTAAAATCTACAGGATATTTTATAATTTATTTCCATATCAAAACTCCAACCTCATTTCCTTATGAATTAAAATGTATTTTTGCTATAATTATACTATAATGTAATTGTAATTTAAATATGTCTAATAACTTTTGATGTATTAAGTGATGAAGGGAGTTTATAAAGGGTATGAAGAAAAAACAAAAAAAGTTTACGCGATTCACTGCCTTAACTTTTATTATTTCAATTGTGTTTTCTGTTATATGCATAAAGCTAGTTTTTCTTCAGGTTATTGATGCACAGGCTTATAAGGTTAAGGCTAATACTAAAGCTCATAAATTCATAAAAGAAAGTGCAGCAAGGGGTAATATAACGGATTCTACAGGAAAAGTTCTTGCCACGACAAATCAAAGTTACAATGTTACTTATTTGGAAACCTATTCAACTAAGAAGATATTTTATAATACCATGGCAAAGGTATTTTATATGCTTGATAAAGATGGTGAGACCCAAAGCGATGCTTTTCCTATAAAAGTAAATGGCAGTACCTATTCTTTTGATTTTGATACTACTGACCCAAAGGAAATAAAAATTGATATGATAAAATTTTTATCGGATAGAGGCTTTAAAGATAACATAATAAAAAATTTATATAGAAATAAAAAAGCAAGTGAGCTTACACAAGAGCAGAATGATAGAGTGAATAGCTATCTTCTAAAAATATCACCTAAATATGTTTTTGAAAAGCTTAGAGGGAAAAAGGAATATAATATACCGGATTCCTACACTATTAGTATAGACGGAAAAACTATAAAAAAGAAGTGTACTTTAGATGATATTAGGCGTTTTATGGTTGTAAGAGATGAAGTTAAAATGCAGAGCTATTCAGGATACAATTCTGTAGTTATTGCAAGCAATATAAAAAGAGAAACTGCAATTTCATTTTTACAAAAATTAAATGAGCTTCCAGGTATAGATATACAGGAGGAGCCTATAAGAAATTATCCTTTTGGAAAACTTGCATCAAATGTAATTGGCTATGTAGGAAAAATAACACCAGCAAATAAGAATGAATCAGAGTCTTATTCTGAAAGAGGATATGATGTGGACTCTGATCTTATAGGAATATCCGGACTTGAAGCAGCAGAAGAGGACAGGCTAAAGGGAACTCCGGGAGGAAGAGTTGTAGAAGTAAATAAGGATGGAAGAGTAATAAATGAATTTGCAAGCAAAGACCCTTATCCAGGTCAAAACATAAAAACAACTATAAATGCAGATGTTCAGTATGCAGCAGAGCAGGCACTTAAGAGTTCACTTCAATATTTACGTGATCATCCAGATGGGGCTCATGATTCTAATACACAGAATGCTACGAGGGGAGCGGCAGTAGCTATAGATGTAAATACAGGAGGAGTTATAGCTCTTGCATCTTATCCTAATTTTGATCCAAATGACTTTGCTAATCCTAATGGTCTTTCTGATGAGGCCATGAAAAAGTATTTTCCAAGTGTAGAAGATCAAATAAAAAATGTGCCTTTAACACAAGAACAGAAGGATTTTATGTTCCCTGTAGATAAAAGTACAGGAAAAAGAACAGATGCCTATGATTATTTAGCAAAACCGCTTTACAATTATGCAACTTTAGGTCTTACGCCTCCAGGCTCAACCTTTAAACCACTTACAGCAATAGCAGGACTTGAAACAGGAGCTATAACACCAGATACACAGGTAGATGATGAAGGATATTTTGAAGATAATGGTAAAGTTATAGCTAAGTTTGATGCTGATGGAAGACTGGGAACTCTTGATTTAATTGGCGCTATAGCACACTCAAGTAATGCATATTTTATGTCAGTAGGTAGATGGTTAAGACAAAAGTGCGGTGAAGATATATTAGCGCAGTATGCATGGAAGTTTGGACTTGGGGTAAAGCCAAACTCAGGTATAAATCCATCAACCGGAATTGAGATAAAAGAAAATTTTGGACAGGTATTTAATTCCTACAGCATAAAAAATAATTTTGGTCAGCAGGCAGAGTGGAAGGTTATGCAGGATCTTTTAAACAAAGTTTATATAAAAAACACGGCTATAGATTTATATACCAGTGATAGTGATACTAAAAATATTGCTAACTTAAAAGCCAGTATAAAAGATATAGTGAAAAATTCTGTTGTTCAAGGTAAATTTGATAAGGAAAAATTTTCTGAGACTCTTAATGAATTTATGGAGAGTAGCCCAGCATATAAAGGTGTTGCGCTGTCAAGTTCAGATATGAATTCTATTATTAGAGGAGTAAATAGTGTAGTTGTAAGCTACATTGGTCAGGCTGCAGCACCAGGTGCTATGTATAGTGCATCTATAGGTCAAGGTAATGATAACTTCACTATTCTTCAAATTGCAAATTATATTGCTACTATAGCAAATGGTGGTAAAAGGTATAAAGTACATCTTGTTGATCAAATAACTGATCCTACTGATGGAAGTGTGGTATACAAGAGTAACCCTGAAGTCGTTGAAGATACGAAGGTAAGTCAAGCAACACTAAATACTGTAAAGGAAGGAATGAAACAGGTTAATACTATTGGTACAGCAGCCGGTAAATTCACTGATTTTCCATTTGCAACAGCTGGTAAGACAGGTACAGCAGATCCATATAGTAGTAACGATTTTGAAAAACAAATAGGTAGGACTTCTTATGCACTTTATGTTGGCTTTGCACCAGCAGATAATCCTAAAATTGCAGTTGCTACTATACTATATGATGGTGGATTTGGAGCAGGAAGTACAGATGTAGCTAGGGCTATATATGAGGCTTATTTTAATAAAGTAGAGAAAATGGCTAACTTTCCGCAGGAGTTTCCGATAACAGCATCAAAAGAAGTCGATAATCCATAATTAAGGAGGAAAACTAAATGAAAATTTTGGTTATGGGTGGAACTGGTTTTGTTAGCAGTTCTTTAGTAAAGTACCTAATATCAAAAGGTCATAATGTAGATATTTTTACTAGGGGAAAGAGGAAGTTAGAATATTCAGGGATATCTACGCAGCATATTGGAGATAGAAGTTGCATAGAAGATTTGAATAACAGTATTAAAAATATTGAATATGATTATGTTTTTGATATTTCTGCTTACAATTTATTGGATGTAGAAAATCTTTTTAAAGCGTTAAACAGAAAAAAATTGAAAAGATATATATTCTGTAGTTCGGGTGCTGTATATGAGCCAAGTGAAATTATCATAAATGAAGAGTTTAAAACTGGTTATAATGCAAATTGGAAGGATTATGGTCTTAATAAATTGAAAGCTGAAAAGTATCTAATGGGCCTTAATAAGAATGAAAATGTACCAACTGTAATTTTTAGACCGACATATATATACGGACCATATAATGATTTGTATAGAGAAAGCTATGTTTTTGATAGATTACATAGCGGGAAAGATATGCCTATTCCAGCAGCAAATACTAAAGTTCAATTTATATATATAGATGATTTAATCAAAGTTTTTGAAAGTAGTATGTATGAAAAGAAGGCTGTGGGACAAGTATACAATGTAACTAATCCAGAAATAATAACGTGGAGTCAATATGTAAATTTAGCTATGGCTGTAACTAAGAAAGATGTAAATATAAGATATATATATGAAAGTGCAGCTGTTAATACACGAGAATATTTTCCTTTTAGAAACTGCACATATTTATTAGATATAAGCAAATTAAAGAAGGACAATCTATATATACCTAAGATAAATTTATTAGAAGGGCTGGGCATTTCTTATAAGTGGTATTTGGAGAAGCAACCAAAGCTTGAAGATAAGAGAATGAATAAAATAGAATATGTTTTAAATCTAGTTTAACTTTTTATGGCTGCATGCCTTAATAAGTTGACAATGGACAGAGGACAATTGACAGTTAAGGATGATTTGCCTTTAGCTTTGCTCAGGTAAATCTTAAAACTTAATAATGTCAGCTGCGCTGAACACTATATTTTAAGTGTTTTGCGCCCACTAAGTTTAAGATTTTTCGAAGCATAGCGGAGAAAAATGATCTTTCACTGTCCTCTGTCAACTGATATATGTTCATATAATCAACATGCCGTCTTCTAGGCATTTTGGTACAAATAAATTTCAAGTTTCAAGGTGGTTTATCTTTAGTAATCAACTAATAATAAAAAAATGTATTGACCGAATCGGTTTATAGTGATATATTTAACTAAACCGATTCGGTCGATTTAGTTATGAGGTGATTATCTTGGAAAAATTTTTTGCTTTACCTATAGAAAAGCAAAATACAATTATTGATGCAGCGCTTAAGTGTTTTGCCAATAATGGCTATAAAAAAACATCTGTTAGCGATATTGCTTCTTCTGCTGGAATATCAAAGGCAATGGTATTTCATTATTTTGGAACAAAAAAGGCTTTGTATTTATATTTGATTGATTCTTGCAGTAAGGCTATTATGGATGAAATTTATAAAAAATTTGATAATACCATTACTGACTTTTTTGATAGAATAATGATTTCTGCTAATATTAAGGTCTCTGTTATGAAGAAGCATCCTGCCATATTTTTGTTTTTAAACAGCGTATATTTTGAAACCGATGAAGAAGTTAAAGGAGATATGCAAAGCATTTTCGAAAAAGCCGAGGGATTTAGAAATAAAATTGCCCTCGATGGAATTGACACTTCAAAGTTTAAAGCTGGAATTGATCCAAAGCTTGTTATGAAAATGCTTGTATGGTTAGCCGAAGGGTACACTAGTGAACTGTCAAATAAAATTAACGTAGAAACTAATTTTGATGAATTTTTCAAGGAATATTATGAATGCATGGATTTAATTAAAAACAATTTCTATAAAGAGGAATATATAAAAAAGTAGGAGGTCAAAACTATGAGTGTTATTGAAATTAAAAATCTCACAAAAAGTTATGGCAAGGCAAGAGGAATAATCGATGTAAATTTAAAAATAGAAGAAGGGGAGATTTTTGGCTTTATAGGTCCTAATGGTGCAGGTAAATCAACAACAATTAGAACTTTGCTTGGATTAATTCATCCAACTAGCGGAAGTGCCACAATTTTTGGCAAAAGCTGCATTGAATATCCAGAAGTCAAAAGGGAACTCGGGTATTTACCTTCAGAAGTGTTTTATTATGACAATATGAGGGTTATAGATCTCCTAAAATATTCTGCTAGCTTCTATAAAAAGGATTGTACTAAAAGAATACACGACCTTGCGGAAATAATGAACTTGGATTTGAAAAAGAAAATAGAAGACCTTTCCTTCGGTAATAAGAAAAAAGTAGGAATTGTTCAAGGGCTGCTGCATGAACCAAAACTAATAATTTTAGATGAGCCTACAAGTGGACTTGACCCGCTAATGCAGCAAAAATTCTTTGAATTAATTAGTGAGGAAAATAAGAAGGGAGCTACTGTGTTTTTTTCTTCTCATATTTTAAGTGAGGTTCAGAAGATGTGCAGTAGGGTTGCTTTTATAAAGGATGGAAGGATTATAAAACTGGAAAAGATGAGTACACTTCAAGAAAATAGTTATAAGAAAATCAGCATTGAAGCCAAATCAGCTGTTAATAAAGAAATTTTCAATATTGATGGCGTAAGTGATTTAAAAGTGGAGGAAAATACTGCTAAGTTTATGTTCAAGGGAGATATAAATTCCATTACAAAAAAAATAGCAGAAATTGAGCTTCGAAATATATCTATTGATGAGCCAGATCTTGAGGAAATTTTCATGCACTATTATGTAAAGGAGGACTAAAGCATATGAATATATATTTACATGAACTTAAGGCTTTAAGAAAGTCAGTTATTATATGGACGTGTGCTTTAATTGCACTCTCTGCAATGTTTTTTTCAATCTATCCTAGCATGGCAAGAGATGCCGTAGATTTTAAAAAAATTTTAAGCAGTTATCCAGCTCCGGTTAGGGCAATGCTTGGAATAAATATTGATTACATTACCTCTATCCTTGGGTTTTATTCTATGATATTTTCCTTTATCGTGCTTTGTGGAGCTATTCAGGCTATGAATATGGGGGTATCCATACTCTCAAAGGAAGCAAGAGAACGTACAGCAGATTTTCTTCTTGTTAAACCAATTTCACGTTCGGTTATAGTAACTGCAAAACTTTTAGCCGCTTTAACCATGCTAATTATAACAAATTTGCTTTTTTATGTAGCTTCTTTAGTTATAGTTAATGCAGTTAAAACTGGAGATTACAGCGTAAAATTGTTTTCTATGATAAATCTTACTTTATTTTTTATACAGCTTATTTTTCTTGCAATTGGGCTTGCTATTTCAGTATTTTTTAACAAGCTTAAAGCAGTACTTCCAATATCTCTTGGAGTTGTCTTTGGTTCATATATAATTGGAGCCTTGATTAGTACTGGTAATAATGAGACAGCTCGTTTTATCTCTCCTTTTAAATACTTTGATATAACCTATATTATTAAAAATAGTAGGTATGAAACCTCCTATCTTGTGGCTGCTGCTGCCATTGTAGCTGCTGCTATAGTCATAAGTTATATCGTCTATACAAAAAAGGACATACATGCTGTAAGCTGAAAAATTTTTAGTTTAAAGAAAGAGAGGTCTCATTATGAATATTTTTTTTAGAGAATTAAAAGCTAATCGAAAAGCGCTAATTATATGGAGTGCATGTATGTTTTTACTTGTTTTAAGCGGCATGAGCAAGTATACAGCCTACTCTTCTGGTGGCAGCAGTGAGATTTTTAATAAAATGCCGTATACAATGAAAGCGCTATTTGGAATTGGGTCCTTTGATGTTACAAAGATGAGCGGTTTTTTCGCATTTTTATTTCCTTATCTTGAACTCACCACTGCTATTCATGCTGTTTTAATTGGAAGCAGCATTATTGCAAAGGAGGAAAGGGATAAAACTACAGAATTTTTAATGACTAAGCCAGTGTCAAGAAAGCTTATAATAACTTCTAAATTTCTTGCTGCTTTTGTGAATGTTTTAATTGTGAATTTAGTTACCTTAATTTCTTCAATAATAATGGTTAATGCCTATAACAAAGGTAAGGATATTTCTGGTGAAGTCGTCACTTTTCTTTTGAGTATGTTCATTGTTCAGCTGATTTTTTTATCACTTGGAGCATTAATTTCAGCTGTTATGAGAAGGCCAAAAGCTTCAGGTTCAATTGCTTCGGCAATATTATTTGCAGCCTTTGTAATATCAAAGATAACGGATTTGACAGATCGTATAAATTTCATTAATGTGTTTTCACCCTTTAAGTATTTTAGCTATCAAAGTATGGTAGAGGGAAAGGGTATAAATACTGGAATTGCTGCAGCTTCATTTATACTTGCTTGTGCATTTTTTATTTCAACATATTTCTTTTACATGAAACGTGATCTTAATATATAACTTAAATGATGAAAGACACTTAAGAAGCTGGCTAAAACCAATTTCCTAAGTGTCTTTTAATTTAATTAGATGGTGTTTGATTGCTTTGAGTATCTGGAGAAGTAGGTAAGTTTAATTCTCCTTTAGAAATAAGGTAATTGAAAATTTCACTATATAAAGTTTTAGCTACAGGAGCAGCAACAGTTGAAGCATAGTAGCTGTCATTTTCAGAATTAGGTTGATTAACTGAAATGAGCATTGTAATTTTAGGATTATCAACTGGAGCCATTCCTGCAAAGGAAGCCATATATTTAGAGTGATCATAGCCTCCGGTTTTAAGTGCTATTTGTGCAGTTCCGGTTTTACCTGCAATATTATAATTAGGAATGTCGGCATTATGACCAACACCATGTGGATCTGATACAACTTCTCTTAGCCCAACTTTTAGAGTTTTTACTAAATTAGGATCAAGTATATTCTTTTTTCCAAGATTATCATAATTTTTATCCGTAACGAGCTTGCCGTCTTTTGTGTGCTTAATTTCTTTCATAATATGAGGACGTATCCAGGTTCCACCATTAGCAACGGCGTTAAAGGCTGCCATATATTGAACGGAAGTTAATGAAACACCTTGTCCAAAAGCCTCTGTTGCTAAATCAACGTTAGTTTCTTTACTCACATTTCTAACCATGCCAGAAGCTTCTCCAGGTAAGTCTATACCCGTTTTTTGACCTAATCCAAATAGCTTTATATAGTTATACAAATTTTGTTTTCCGATTTGAGCACCCAGCTCCATAAATCCAACATTGCAGGAGTTTTTAAGAATGTCAAAGAAGTTTTCTCCACCATGTCCTTCTGGTCTCCAGCAATTAATTGGATGCTTATCTATATATTTAACTCCGTTACATTCGTAGGCATATGCTGTTGGATCCTTAACAACGCCTGTTGCAAGACCGGTATAGGCAGTTAATACCTTGAATATTGAACCAGGCTCAAAATTAGCTTGTACTGCACTGTTTTGCCAAAGCTCAGGTATTGTTTGAGTCACTCCACTTGGAGGTTTGGCATTAGGATTATTTGGATTAAAATCAGGCTTGTTTACCATAGCTAAAATTTCACCATTACTAGGGTCCATAATTGTTATTGTAACGGATTTTGCTCTGTTTTCAGAGAGAGCCTGTTCTGCTGCCTTTTCTGCAAAAAGTTGAATTTGTTTATCAATAGTAAGAACTATATCCTTACCATCAATTGGTGCTACATAAAGAGAATCATTATAGGGCAGCTGACTTTTGTTTTTATCCGTCTCCAGCTGCTTTCTTCCAGGAATACCAGAGAGTTCTTTATTATAGCTGAGTTCCACTCCAGTTACTCCGTTTCCTTCAAGATTTGTATATCCAAGTACATTTGAAGCAAAGTTGTTATTTGGATATTCTCTTTTTGTATCAGAAGAAATTATGAGCCCATTTAAACCCAAAGCCTTAATCTTATCCGACTGAGATTTATCTACTTGCCTTGCAAGTATAGCAAATTTTATCTTTGAACCATCAGATCTTTCTGGATACAATGTATTTTTTATTTTAGTTGAGGTCATATTTAAAATTGAAGCTAGTTTATTTATTAAACCATCCTTAGACATGTTTTTTTTCTTTAATGAATCCGTGAGAGCATTCATATCAACATCGATTCTAAAAGCACTTAAGCTAGTGGCAAGTATTTCACCATTTCTATCAAGGATATTGCCGCGCTTTGGTGAAATTGTTATGTCAATAGTTCTCTGTTTTAGTGCTGCTTGTTTGTATGTATCTGCTTTTGCAACCATTATGTATGCTAATCTTCCAACCATGCCAAATAAAACTAAAATTAAAATGAAAAATATAGCAAAAAGCCTTTTGCCTAATTTAACTTTTCTATTTTTATCCTTCAAAGAAACCCGCCCCCTTTAGATTTGCAGTGTAAAATATTTATAATTAATAATAACATAATTGTTTTTTTATTTAAAGGTAGATGTGTTACTATTATCTTTATTTCTTAATTCCTTTAATTCTTCAAGGTGCTGTGCTGCTTTTTTCTCCAGGCCTTCTGTAGTTGGAAAATAGTATTTATGATCTTTTAAATTATCCGGCATACACTGCATAGCTGTTACTTTATCTTCAAAATCATGAGCATATTTATAGCCTTTTGAATAACCAAGGTCAGACATTAACTTTGTTGGAGCATTTCTAAGGTGAAGGGGAACACCTTCGGAAATTGTATTTTTTGCATCTTCTTTTGCTTTTTCATAGGCCATGTATAATGCATTTGATTTTGGAGCTAAGGCTAGGTACACTACAGCTTCTGTTAGATTTACACTGCATTCAGGCATGCCAATGTAATGAGCCGCATTGTAGGCAGCAACACATACCTGAAGAGCATTAGGATCGGCAATACCAACGTCCTCAGAGGAAAAGCGAATAAGTCTTCTTGCTATATATAGAGGGTCTTCTCCACCTTCGAGCATTCTTGAAAGCCAGTAAATAGCTGCATCACAATCGCTGTTTCTCATAGATTTGTGAAGGGCAGATATTAAGTTGTAATGTTCTTCACCATTTTTATCATAAAGTAAAGCTTTACTCTGCATGCAGTCTTCAAGGGTCTCTTTGGTTATTGTTAGGGTGCTCTCAATTTCTTTAGTGCTTAAAATCGCCATTTCTAAAACATTGAGAGCGGTTCTAGCATCACCATTTGAATATATAGAAATGATATGCAAAAGTTCATCCGTAACTTTTATATTCTTATATCCAAAACCTCTTTTATCCTTTAGAGTATTTTTTAGCAGCACTACAATGTCTTCCTCTGTAAGGGGCTTTAAAACAAAAACCCTGCATCTTGAAAGTAAGGCAGAATTAACTTCAAAGGATGGATTTTCTGTAGTAGCACCTACAAGGATTATGCTGCCTTTTTCAACATATGGCAGAAAAGCATCCTGCTGTGCTTTATTAAATCTGTGGATTTCATCTACAAAAAGAAGGGTTTCTGTTCCCATAAGTCTGTTCTTTTCAGCTTCCGACATAACCTCTTTAATTTCCTTTATTCCAGAAGAGGTTGCACTAAATTCAATGAAATTACATTTGGTCATTGAAGCAATAATCATAGCAAGGGTAGTTTTGCCAACTCCAGGAGGCCCCCAAAAAATCATTGAAGTGAGGTTCCCAGATTCAAGCATATTTCTAAGGGCTTTTCCTTTTCCAAGTAGATGCTGCTGTCCAATATATTCGTCAAGTTTTTTAGGTCTCACCCTGTTTGCAAGGGGATTATTGACTCTTTTTTCAAATAAAGAACCCTGTATATAATTCATATTTCATACTCCTTTACATAGAATCCGCGAACGTATGTTTAAGAAAAGTATACTGCTACAGGTAAATCATTTCAACTACTTCATCTATAAGAAGTTATTCATTAAGCTTATGATATTTTTGTTGTTGTATTAAAATTAATGAAAAGTTAATAAATTAGAAACATGAAAATGGCTATTTTACTTGGGTTTAGCGATGGTCTAAAGTAGACAATAAAATCAAATAAATTTATAATTAAAATTAGGATATAAATTTGTGCAAAAGCAGAAAGAGGAAGTGGGAGTTTATTTATGAAGATAGATCAATTGTATTATACATTTTGCAAAAAAGGATTGTCTTCAGGAAAGGGGTTTCAAACTTATTCTATGTCTGATGGATTAAGTGAGGAGGAAAGAAGTGAAATAGAAAAGCATTGCTTTTATATTCAACCTCAAAAGCCTGCCAGTGATCCATCTAAAATGGCAACAGAAGAGAATTTCCCTATAGGATTTTCGTTTTTTAAGCTAAAAAGTGGAAGGCCTTGTGTTTGTAGAACAAAGTATAAGGGTATAGATAGTTTAGGGAAATTTGCAAACTACTTTTGCCATGTACTTGTGTGGGAAGGTACAGAACTTCCATTTTACCCAATTCAACTTTATAACTCCAAGGTATTTAGAGATGGTTTAACTGAAGAAGAAAATAGTGCAGAAGAAATAAAGCCGCTTCCAATATTGAATGGTGTAGAAGAAGAAGAATTTATAAAAACTTATCATATTGAGAAGTTTTTGAAGGAGAGCCCGGAAGATAAAAAAGAAGAGAAACTGACTAAGCTTGTTGATGGAATTATAGAAGCAAAAACAAATAATAAAAAAGTGATTTTTGCAGATGAGACACAAAATTTATATATGTGGATTGCAGCAGCAACTATGGTATTTCCTGTTTCTTTTGCAAATAATATAACTTTTAATACCTATAATTTTGCTCCTGAAGGTACGGAAGAATTTTTATGTGGTACCGTGAATGAAGGTACAAAGTTTAAAATAAGTAGCATGGAGCAAAGCTACAAGTTTAATATCTTTGATTTGTTTAGAGATGTTGGTACGGAATTTGAGTTTAAAAGTGAATTTGCAAGAAAAGCAGCACTTCAGTACACTTTTATAAAGGATTATGGAAAATCTTTTGCAGAATTTATGGATTTATTTAGCTACGGAAAGCTTGATGAAAGAATAGATAATTATGTTAATTTACTAAAGTTAATTAATGAAGGAATTGAAAGCTTAGATTATGAGGCTGCTATAAGAGCTTTAAACTTTGCAAATGAGTATGGTTTACAGCCTGTCCTTGAGAGAGTGATGGAAGCATTAGATGAGGAAGCTTTAGGAGCTGTACTTTTTAGTTCGGATTTAAATATGCTAAAAGTGGTGTTCAAGCTTTTATTTAGAGCAGCTGAGGTTACTGGTAAAAAAGATTATGAGGATAAAGCCTATGGATTTTTCTTTAATGCTGTTCAGTTTTTAATAGTCAATTCAGAAGAAATAAATGTGCAGGATTTACTAAAGCTTTATGATGACATAAGAGAATATAATAAATTATATATACAGGATTTTGCAGTTAAGGCTATTGAAAATAAAAGGCTTCAGGATGCAATGACATATCTAAAGGATGGAAATTCAAGATGCGCAGTATTTTACATGTGCACAATATTTCAGAATTTTATTTTTTTAGGTAAAGAACAAAATTCAAAAATACCTTGGAAAATTATAATGAGAATTGCTACATTGGAGGAATTTGTTAAAGTCTCACTGAAAATATTAGTTAAATCCAAAGAGGCACTAAGTCTAGTGTTTAAGGTTTTAATTGAAGCTGATAATTATTTTGGAAATTTGATGGATATGAGTTCTAGCATGTGTGTAGCTCAAAGTGACTATGAGAATGCTATAGCAGCTTATAATGAGGTTTTAGATGATATCTCTAAAGATAAAGCATCTAATATAATAAAAGAAATACTGGATAAAAAAAATGGTGGAGAAATTCTTATATTTGCCTACAAGTATAAGATGAAAAGAATTAGTAAAAGGAAAAGCTATTTTAAAAATTATTGTTTAAGCGTATTTGATGAAAATCCTGGATATAGAAAAAGGTATTTCTCTTTGGCACTGGAAGAGCTTATGCTTAGCTTTTCAGCTGAAGATTTTAATATGGAATTTTACAAGCAATTTACTGAATACATTGAAAAAAGAAAATTAGAAAAGCACATAGGAAAATTTCTTGCAACAAGGCTTGTAAATAAATTTCAAGATATAGTGCCTATTGAGCTTCCAGATGAAGACCAAAGAATAGTCATACAGGAAATTAACTTTTTAAATAGCTATTACAACATAAATGTTATACCTAATATTTCTCAAATGATACATTATGCGGAACTGCTTTATACTGGAAGTCTTTCTGTTGAAAAATTTTTATGTGATGAAAATAAGTTTGATTTTACCGGTATTGATGAGGGCAAATATGAAAAAATACTAAGACTTATGTTTGGAATTATATGTCCTAAACTTGATGGTACTATGACTCATATAAAAATGAAAAATATACTTATGTATGATAAATTTTTTATAATTTACTTTAACACCTATATAAATACCATGAATGATATTTTTAACACTAATGGAAGAAATGCAGGAAGTAAAACTTCATATAAGTTGTATTTTGATTTTATTTATTTTATAATAAAATGCAAAACGTTATTTACAGAAAGTCAATTTAAGGATATAGAAAAGTTTATATTTCAAACTCTTGAAAAAGTTGACTTGAGCTATTTGAAAAATTATGATAAATATATGCAAAATATAATTGTAAGTGCCAGTAAAAGTGAAGAAGCAAGAAAAGTTAAAAGAGAATGGCAGAGAATCTATAAAAATTTAAATGATAGCATTAAGAAAAAGTATATATTAGATAAATTACAAAAATTGTATAGGCGTAGGGCTAATGAATGATTATATGCAGTTTGAAAGTTAGGGCTTGACTAATAACATAATGTTGATATAATAAATATATAATTTAATGAAGAATGAGGATTGTTACTGAAATATTTTATATCGTCAGGCAAGACCTATAGTTAATTCTATTAGGTCTTTTTTTATTGCAAAAAATGGAGTGGTGCTATGATTATACTAAAGATTTTAAACAATAATTTGGTTTTGTCAAAAGATAAAGACGGAAGAGAAATTATCGTGAAGGGTTGTGGAATTGCATTTCAAAAAAAGCGAGGAGAAAGCATTGATGAATCTATAATTGAAAAGGTATTCGTCCCGGAGAATAAACAAAACAGTGAACAAATGCAGAAATTTTTAGCATCAATTTCAGAAGAGTATTTTGACTTTGTACAAAAATATGTAGACAAGGTTAAGAAGGAAATAAATATAAAGCTTAGTGATAGTATTTATTTATCTTTGAGTGACCATTTATCCGGTGCGATTGAGCGTTTTAAAAAGGGAATAGTGCTGCACAATTTTCTTTTACTGGATATAAAGCAGCTTTATAAAACAGAGTATGATATTGGGCTAAACATGGTAGAGGAGTTAAATAAAAAATTTGATACAAAGCTTCTTACAGATGAAGCAGGTTTTATTGCCTTACACTTTGTTAATGCTCAAGATCAAAATGTGTCCGCAGATAGTTATCAAATGACAGTGTTGATTAATGAAATTATAAATATAATAAAGCAATATTATGGTGATATAAAGTTTGAGGAGGATAATATTTATTATCAACGCTTTTTAACTCATCTTAAATACTTTGCAAAACGTTTTTTGAATAAGGAACAAAACTATGATCAAAATATGGAGCTGTTTAATATTGTAAAAGAACAGTATGCTAATGCATATGGCTGCGTAAAGTTAATTTACTTAATGATGCAGGAAAAATATCAATATGAATTGACTGTTGAGGAAATGCTCTATCTAATTATTCATATTCAGAAAATAACAGAAAACAAGTAAGCATTGGATTGTTACTGAAATGCTGGCAGTGTAAGCGGTATCATTCAGGCAAGACCTTTATATAATCATTTATTATACGAGGAGGAAATGCTATGAAAAAAGATTATGGAAAAATAGCAGAGAGATTAATTGAACTGCTAGGAGGAAAGGACAACATTAAAAGTGTGTTCCACTGCATGACAAGACTTAGGTTTTATGTAAAAAACAAGTCTCTTGTAAATGAGAAAGAAATTGAAAAAATTCCAGAGGTTCCAGGAGTTAATTGGTATGAAAATCAATTTCAAGTAATTGTGGGCAACGAGGTGGATGCTATTTTTAAGGCATTGGAGAGTAAAGGAATTAAGACAGGAGAGGAAAAAGAAAATAGCAAAAGCTCAAATGGAGTTTTTTCTAAAATTGTTGATACCATTACAGGCTGTATGACACCTATGATCCCTGCATTAACTGCAGCAGGTATGATTAAAGTTATTTTGACATTAACTAACTATTTTCACATACTGACGGATAAGAGCAGTACTTATCAAGTTTTAAATTTCATTGGTGATGTTGCGTTTTATTTTATGCCGTTTCTAATTGCAGCAAATGCAGCAAAGGTATTTAAAGTAAATCAGGCACTTTCTTTGATTATTGCTGGAGTATTATTACACCCTAATTTTGTAAAGCTAGTTGAAGGTAAAGGGCTAATTACATTTATTGGACTCCCAGTATCAAAGGTAAGTTATTCTTATTCTGTTATTCCAATTATTTTGATGGTTTGGATTATGTCATATATTGAAAAGCTAGTAGATAGAATTACTCCTAAAATGACAAAGATTATTTTAAATCCAACGTTAGTTATTTTAATTTGTGCACCTTTAGCATTGATTTTAGTTGGACCTGCAGGAGATATAGCTGGAAATGGATTAGCAGTAGCCATTAATTTTCTGTCTCAAAAGCTTGGATTTGTAGTTTTAGCTTTACTTGCAGCTGCCTTCCCGTTTATAGTTATGACAGGTATGCATCATGCTTTAACTCCTATTGGCTTGTCTGCTATTGCAACAGGAGGCTCAGATACACTAATATTTGTTTCACAGATTTGTGCTAATATTGCACAGTCAGGAGCTACTTTTGCGGTAGCTGTTAAAACAAAAAATAAGAACATGAAACAGTTATCCGCTGCTTCTGGTATTTCTGCCCTTATGGGTATAACAGAACCTGCTCTTTATGGTGTCACTATGAAGTTAAAACGTCCAATTTTTGCAGCCGCTATAGCCGCAGGAATTGGAGGAGTTGTTGGAGGTATTTTGCAGGTATCACTTTACATACCACAGAATAGTATTATGTCTATTCCATGTTTTATTGGTAAAAAGGGTATGGGCAATCTTGTATATGGAATTATTATGATAGCAGTTACTTTTGTTTCTTCATTTATAATAACTTACGTAATAGGTTTTGAAGATATAAAAGAACAGGAAGCTGAAGAGTTAGAAGAATCAAAGCTTGAAGCTCAAAAGGAAGTAAAGCCTTTAGTTGAGAAAATTGAAGTTTTTGCGCCAATAAAAGGTGAGGTTGTTGCATTAGAAAATGTTCCAGACAAGGTTTTTGCAGATAAATCATTGGGAGCAGGTATAGCTGTTATTCCAGATGAAGGAAAGGTTTATTCGCCTGTAGATGGAAAAGTAACTATGATAATGGATTCAAAACATGGCATTGCAATTGAAGCTGAGGAAGGCTTGCAGCTTTTAATTCATATTGGCTTGGAAACTGTAAAATTGAACGGCAAGTATTTTAAAGCACATGTTCAAAATGGAGACTTAGTTAAAAAAGGTGATTTGCTCATAGAGTTTGATAAAGAAAAAATAGAGGCTGAAGGCTATAACTTGATTACACCAATTTTAGTAGTTAATGCTAATGATTATATAAAATCAGTTCCAATGGTTAAGGAAAGAGAAAAGGTGCAGGTAAACGACAAGCTTTTAACTATAGTTTAGGAGGGGTTAATTTGAAAGAAAATACAATGCCCAAAGGTTTTTTATGGGGAGGAGCAACTGCTGCAAATCAATACGAAGGCGGATATAATGAGGGTGGAAGAGGTTTATCCATTGCAGATATTCTAACTGGCGGCAGTTTAAATAAAAAAAGGCGGCTAACACCGCCTAAACCTTTAGAGGATGAATTTTACCCTAATCACGAGGCAACGGATTTTTATCACCATTGGAAGGAAGATATTGCTATGTTTTCAGAGATGGGGTTTAAAGTATATAGAATGTCCATTTCTTGGTCAAGAATTTTTCCAAAGGGTGATGAACTTGTGCCCAATGAAGAAGGCTTAAAGTTCTATGATAATGTAATTGATGAGTTACTGGATAAAGGTATTGAACCATTAATAACTATTTCTCATTACGAAAATCCACTGCACCTTTCTCTTGAATATGGTGGCTGGAAAAATAGAAAACTTATAGATTTTTACTTGAGGTTTGCAGAGGTTCTTTTTAAAAGATATAAAGGGAAAGTAAAATACTGGCTTACTTTTAATGAAATTAATATGCTAACAGAGCCATTTGGTGCGGTTTTTTGTGCTGGTATGCTGGAGGAAAAGGATAATACTGAATTAAATAGATATCAGGCAATGCATCATCAGCTAGTTGCCAGTGCACTTGCCGTAAAAATGGCTCATGAAATTGATGCAAATAATAAGGTGGGGTGCATGCTGGCGTATCATAATATGTATCCATATACCTGTCACCCAGAGGATATTTTATTTGCACAGAAGTATGCTCAGCTCCACAACTTCATAGCAGGAGATGTGCATGTTAGAGGAAAATATCCGGGCTTTGCAAAAAGATATTATGAGGAAAACAACATTAAATTAGCAGTCGGCAGAGAAGATTATGAAATTTTGCAGCAGGGTACAGTGGATTTTATAAGCATAAGCTATTATTCAAGTGCTTGCGTTAGTATTGTCAAAGCAGGAGAAAAAACTGACGGAAATGGCACAGCAAATATTAAAAATCCAAATTTAGAAGCTTCGGACTGGGGCTGGCAGATAGATGCTGTTGGCTTAAGATATGTATTAAATCAAATTTATGATCGATATGAACTCCCGATAATGATTGTGGAAAACGGGCTAGGCGCTGTAGATGTATTATCAGAAGATGGTGCAGTTCATGATGCTTATAGAATTGATTATATGAGAAAGCATATTGAACAAATGAAGGAAGCTATTTCTGATGGTGTTAAGCTTATTGGTTATACCTGCTGGGGATGTACAGATATTGTAAGTGCTTCTACAGGTGAAGTTAAGAAGAGGTATGGCCTTATATATGTTAATAAGCATGATGATGGCAGCGGAGATTTATCGAGAATGCCTAAGGACTCATTTTATTGGTATAAGAGGGTTATAGAGTCTAATGGAGCTAAGCTATAATAATAATTAATGATTTTACTTTAAAATGGAAATAAAATGGAGTATAATAGTCATGAATTAATAAAGTGCTAGGGGTGCCTTTGGGCTGAGATGTAAAGCTGTGCTTTAAACCCTTATACCTGATCTGGATAATACCAGCGTAGGGAAGCAATTATTTTGTTTATATAACAATTGTTTTCAGAAGGTCTTCCTAAGCACGAATTTTAGGAGGTTTTTTTTATGTCTTTTTCAAAAAATATTGGAGAAATATTAAAACACCCAACATCACTTGCAGCTCTTCTTGCTTTAATTATACTCGTTGTAGTGGCTATAAAGGTTAAAAAGGTAAAGCTTAATACTCACATGATAGCCCAAATAGGTATAGCTTTAGCTCTTGCAACTGTACTTAAAATATTCAAAATATATCATCTTCCACAGGGGGGAAGCGTAACTATAGGAAGTATGATACCAATTCTTTTAATGGCAATCTTCTATGGACCAGAAGTTGGTTTTTTAACAGGTTTTTTATATGGAATTATTACTCTTATAATGGACCCTTATATCCTTCAACCTGTACAAGTATTGTTTGACTATCCACTTCCATTTATGGCACTTGGACTTGCAGGATACTTTAGAGATAAAAAAATTGTTGCAACTGTAATTGCTGTTTTCGGACGTTTTGTATTTCACTTTATTTCCGGAGTTATATTCTTTGGAAGCTATGCGCCTAAAGGACAATCGCCAGCTCTATATTCACTTATATCAAATGGCGTATTTTTAGCAGTTGAAGGTGCAATATGCGTTGTAATTATGGCAGTGCTTCCAGTAAAACAATTGTATTCTATAGCCGTAAAAAATCACACTGCATAGCTGCAAAAATGTAAGGAAAAATTTTATTAAATTACTGTGAAAACGGAGTAACAATGCTGTAGATTTATAGAATTTTTTTTTATGTAATAAAGCATTGTTACTCCGTTTTATTTTTAATAAATTGTATTTATTATCTTCATAGAATTGTAACAATAATCTGATAATATATAAATATAGTAAAACAAATAATTAAATAAAAATAAGATTAACATAGTTGAATAGTCCCCCTGTTCAACTATTTTTTTTGTGCTTAAAAAACTTTACACAAGAAAATGGTAGGTATATAATAAATTCATACCAATGAATTTTTGATTTGATTAAAGGAGGAAAGAAGATGAAATTTCCAAAGGATTTCTTATTTGGAGCTGCCTCTGCATCCTATCAAGTAGAAGGTGCCTGGAATGAAGATGGGAAAGGCATTAGTAACTGGGATATATTCTCGAAGATACCAGGAAAGACTTTTGAAGGGACAAATGGAGATGTTGCTGTAGATCATTATCACAGGTATAAAGAAGATGTTAAATTAATGGCAGAAATGGGATTAGAATCTTATAGGTTTTCTATTTCTTGGCCAAGAATAATACCAGATGGTGATGGCAAGGTTAATGAAAAAGGAATTGAATTTTATAATAATTTAATTAATGAATGCTTAAAGTATGGAATAGTGCCTTTTGTTACACTATATCATTGGGATTTGCCGCAGACTTTAGAAGAAGCTGGAGGCTGGACTAATAAAAAAACTATAGATGCTTTTGCTAAATATGCTGAGGTATGTTTTAGGGCATTTGGAGATAGAGTTAAGCATTGGATAACCTTTAATGAAACTATAGTTTTTTGTGGTCATGGCTATTTAGCAGGGGCACATCCACCTGGCATTGTTAATGATGCTAAAAAGTATTTTCAAGCTACACACAATGTTTTTGTAGCACATGCTAAGGCTGTAAGCAAATATAAGAGTTTAAAGCAGTATGGTGAAATCGGAATAACTCATGTATTTAATCCTGCTTTTAGTGTTGATGATAAGGAAGAAAATATTTTTGCAGCAAAACATGCAAATTATTACGATACTTTTTGGTTTTATGATCCAATATTAAAGGGTGAGTATCCTGAATATGTACTTGATCAGTTGAAGGAACACGGATGGACTCCAGATTGGACCAATGAAGAGTTGGATTTACTTAAAGCTTCAGCTGATAAAAATGATTTTATTGGACTTAATTATTATCAACCTAAAAGAGTTATGAAAGTTGAGTCTACAGAAGGTTTTGAAGCCAATAGAGAAAATTCTACTGGTGCGCCAGGAAATCCTTCGTTTGATGGAGTTTATAAAACAGTGATGATGAAGGATAAAGTGTACACAAAGTGGGGATGGGAAATTTCTCCTGAGGGTTTCCTAGATGGACTTAGAATGCTTAAGGAAAGATATGGTGATGTTAAATTATATATCACTGAAAATGGCTTGGGTGATGAAGACCCAATAATAGAAGATGTTATAGCAGATGTACCAAGAATTAACTTTATAAAGGAACATTTAAAGGTTATAAAAAAGGCTATACAAGAAGGAATAAATCTCAAAGGATATTATGCTTGGTCTGTTATTGATTTATTAAGCTGGTTAAATGGATACAAAAAACAATATGGTTTTATATATGTTGACCATAAAAATAACCTAGAGAGAAAGAAAAAGTTATCTTTCTATTGGTATAAAAATATAATTGAAACAAGGGGAGAAGAATTATAAAAAAGTATAGTGCGGTAATTGAGGAACTTGAAAGAGAAATATTAAATGGAAAGTTTGATTCTAATAAAAAGCTTCCAACAGAAGAAGAACTTATGGAAAGGTTCGATGTTAGCAGAAATACTATAAGAAAAGCTGTAGAGATTTTGGTTAGCAAAGGATATATATATCAAGTTCATGGAAGTGGAATATTTTTAAGGGAATTTTCTAAAGCCGGATGCATTCCAATGTGGGATATGAGCGGGCTAACAAAGACGTTTTCTAAAGATAAGTTAACAAGCAAGCTTTTGGAATTTAGTTTGATTGAGGCAGACGAAGAATTAGCTGAAAAAATGAAATGTAAAACCCATACAAAATTATATCATGTTAGACGTGTAAGATATATGAACGAGGAACCATTTACTATAGAAGAATCGTTTTTTAATAAAGATATAATTTTATATTTGAATGAAGATATATGTAAAAATTCAATATACGAATATATAGTAAATGACCTTAAGCTAAAAATTAAGTTTGCCGATAAAGTAATAAGTTGTGAGAAATTAAATAAAGCTGAAGCCTTGCTTTTAAATTTAAATGAAGGAGATCCTTCACTTATTATAGAAAACACTGTATTTTTAAGCAATGGAATGATATTTGACTTTTCAAGAGAAAAATATAACTATACTAAGGCTAAACTTTTAAGCTTAGCTACACTTTAAAAAATATCTTTTTAGGTTGCACCTTATATAGGTGTTGGTTTTTGTATTTAAAGCAGAGTATAAAAAAGGGCGTCTAAACGGCGCCTTTTAATATGGAAATAAATATCTATCTTCATAAAAAATTTTCATTTGCTCTACTTCAGGACAGTTTTGAAATTCTTTAGGAATCTCATAAATATCTACGTTTTCAGGGAATAAAATTGATAATAATAATATTAAACCTATTAATAATAACATAGACATATTGAATCAGCCCCTTTCACTTATTAAAAATATCTTTTATAAGTAAAATTTATAATTAGCTTAGCTTTCATAATTAATTGGTACATTTATATTATACACAAATGAAGGAAGAAAGTCATTAATTTTAAAAAATAAATAAAAAAATGCAATAATGCCAATTGTTTTATTGAATCATATAAAAAGTAGTAAAAGTAAAATGGTGAAACTAAGGATAGTTTAAGTATTAGTATTTGCTATTGAAAAAGAGTTAATTGAGAAGCATTTTTACACTAAAATAAAAAAGGATTCATTAAAATACCAATAAAAAAGAAAGGCGTATGTATGCGCCTCTATCTAAAATATATATTCATATCTATCATCGTAATAAGATTTCATTTGTTGTACTTCAGGGCAATCTTGAAATTCCTTAGGAATTTTATAAACATCTATGTTTTCTGGAAATAAAACCGATAATAACAACATTGAACCTATTAATAATAATATAGACATATTAACCAACTCCCTTCAATAATTATTATATACAAATGCAAGAAAAAAGTCATTAGTTTTTTGAAAATGGATTTAAAAATGCAAGTTTAACAAGCAAAATATATTTTATAGCATAATTTGTTAAAAATCTCACACAAGGCTTACAATTAATTAAGATAAGACATTGGTTTGTTAAAAAAGTATAATTGCAAAAAAAATTATAAATGGTAAATTACGACTTTAATAAAAACTAGGGTATAATACATCACTTGTTTTATTAAAACTCTAGTTGTATTTCTGTTGAAAGACAGGAGATTTTTAAATATTGCTAAGTTTTATTGTGAAGTGATAAAATAAATTTAGAGAGGTGAATATTGTGACAATAGCTAATTACTTTAAGGAATATAGAAGACTTATTTAAGAGATAATTGATGAAGAAAGTAGTACATATAAGTTTTACCGCAAATCGTAATATTTTCAATTAGTAAATCCCGTTGAACTAAATTAAATACATCAGCTTGGATATTATAAATGAAAGCTGGTGGAGTTTACTGACTTCCACTTAAATTATAAGAGGATATATTTAACAGGGTTAAAGTACAAAGTACAATGAAGTATAAAAGGATCACAAACACTATGCATAGTACCTTGTACTTTTTTATAAAATGATTTTTTTTATATGTTTTAAGGCCCAATATTACAAAAATCCCTCTAAGTTTTAAATGTCATATTATAAATTATTTATAATTGCTCTTGTAGTGATTTTGAAAAGAAATATGGTTCTTCTTGAAATCCTAACTTTTTATAGAAATCAACGTCTTTTTCTTTAGAAAAACCATAATCCAGTTCGACTTTTTTACATCCGCTTAATTTTGAAATATCAAATGCCTTTTTGAGGAGTGTTGTACCGATTTTTTGCCCTCTAAGTGATGAGTCCACAATTAATGCGTATATGTTCGAAACTAGACCTTCATGCCAGAAGTTATTTACAATTGAAAGTGCACAAAATCCAACCACTTTACCATTAGCTTCAGCACAAATGTATTCATAGGAATTTGATTCAATATCACGTTCAAATGCTTCCTTTAAATAATATAAATCCAATTCTTTATTAGGCAAGACCTGACTTAGTAAATAAAAGATGTCATTAAAATCCTTTTGTTTTGAGTACCTAACGTTTACTTCCATACATATACCCCCTGTTTTACTCTAATATATTATTTTTGTAAAATATAGGCCTATAAATACATTATACGACATTTTGTAAAAAATTTCAATTAATATATACGTATAGTTATAAAAAAGTGTAAAAAAATATGGCAAAATAATGACAAATTAATCTATATATTACGATTTCGTGAAATTAAAAAACATTAATACTATATCTTGCTTATAATTTGCTAAATAATATAGATAATATATAATGAAAAATCTTTTAGAGAAGGAAGATGGTAACTATGGATGGTATTCAGCTTATGGTAGATGAGCATAAAAATATAAAAAGAATGTTGGTGGTTTTAAGAAAAGCAAGTTATAAAGTTTTAAAGGAAGATAAAATCGATTATGATGATTTTCATAAAATGATAGATTTTGTTAGAAATTATGCAGATAAGCAGCACCATGGAAAGGAAGAAAAGTTTTTATTTAATCGCATGGCAGATGAAATAGGAGGAGTTGCAGAGACCTTAATTAAATTTGGAATGCTTGTAGAACATGATTTTGGAAGACTGTATATGTCAGAATTGGAAGGGGCACTTTTAAGAGTTAAAAATGGAGATGATGAGAGCAAGGTTGATATTATAGCAAATGCAGTTTCCTACACTCACCTATTATATAGACACATAGAAAAAGAAGATAATACAGTATATACCTTTGCAAATCGTAAGTTAAGTAAGGAAACTTTAACTAAAATTAATCGGGAATGTGAAGAATTTGAAAGCGAGTCATCCAAAAACAATATACAGGAAAAATACATGAAGCTTTTAGAGGAACTTGAGGAAAAGTATCTATAGAGTAATTTGAATTTGACAAAATTGTATATTAGCTATACATTATGTATATGGATAGTATGATTAATGAAAATAAAATAAGTTGTTTATTTTTAGAGGTAGTATGCAACTTCTATGAAAATGATATGAAAGCTAAAAAGTTTGGTACAGATACGGATTTATATCACTCTGAAATTCATATGCTTGAGTTTATAAAAGAAAATAGAGGCCTTAATATTTCTGGTATAGCACGAAAATTGGATATAACAAGAGGGGCAGTGTCTCAAACAATTAAAAGACTTGAAGATAAAGGCTTTATATGTAAGGAACCGTATAGGGATACTAGCTGCAGATTTTCTATTAAGCTGACTGAAAAGGGTGAAATTGCTTATTCTAATCATAAGAAGTATCATGAACAATACAATATTAAGATAGCAGAAATATTAAAGAATTCTACTGCGGAAGAAAAAAATTTTTTGTATCAATTTCTTAAAAAATTTAAAGGTAAAATATAAAATACCTACGCTGGTATTTTATATTTTTAATGATATGTATAGCATCTATACAAGAAGTAAAATAAATTGATTTGATTCTAGAAGGAGGAGATTGTTTTAATGATTAATCAAAAAAATATAAATAATAAAAAAGAATTTAATTTGAGTAGATTTGTAGTAATACTTATGGCAGTAACCTGTGGAGCAACTGTTGCAAACTTATATTTCATACAGCCTCTTTTATCTCAAGTAACAAAAGCTTTTAATGTATCTGAGTCGGGTGCAGGCTTTGTTGTAACCTTAACTCAAATCGGGTATGCTCTTGGACTATTTTTCTTTGTTCCTCTTGGTGATATGAAGGAAAGACGTTCTTTAATTATAAAGATGCTTTTATTTGTAGCTGCAGCTCTTTTAACAGTAGCATTTTCACCAAATTATTATGTACTTCTTATTGCATCCTTTTTTGTTGGTTTTACTACAATTATTCCACAGCTAATAGTTCCTTTTGCGGCCCAACTTGCTAGACCTTCCGAAAGAGGGAAAATAATAGGAACGGTTATGAGCGGACTTCTTATAGGAATATTGCTTTCAAGAACCTTTAGCGGAATAGTAGGGCAGGCTTTTGGATGGAGAACGGTATATATTATTGCTGGGATTTTGATGCTTTTATTTGTTATATTTATAAAGTATCTCATGCCGTTAAGTATTCCGACCTCTAAGCTCTCATATAAAGAACTTATATTTTCCATAGGTGGAATTGTTAAAAGAGAACGTGTACTTAGAGAAGCTGCCGTAAATGGAGCTCTTATGTTTGGATCCTTCAGTATATTTTGGACATCACTTATTTTTTTACTTCAGTCAAGTATATATAAAATGGGTACAAGAGAAGCTGGTCTTTTTGGACTCATAGGAGTGGTAGGAGCATCCGCAGCACCAGTAATAGGAAGATTAGCAGACAAGAAGTCTCCCGAATTCGTTGTTGGAATTGGAGTTTTGCTGTCAACAGTGGCATATATAATTTTCTTTTTTCTCGGATATAAATTGCTTGGGCTAATAGTTGGAGTTATTCTTCTTGATCTTGGAAATCAAACTGGACAAGTCTCTAATCAGGCAAGAATACAGGCACTAGGTGATGAGGCAAGAAGTAGAATAAATACTGTTTTTATGGTCTCGTATTTTTTAGGAGGGGCATCTGGCTCCTATTTAGCATCTATAAGCTTTCAGTATAGTGGATGGACAGGTGTTTGCGTGGTTGGTATTGTATTTCAGCTTGTTGCTATATTGTTTCACTTTGGTGTTTATAGAAGAAAATAAGAAGGTTTGAGTTTCACTATAGAAGTTTTAATTTAATGCGGACGTCAATTTATTTTCAGCTTTCAGCCTTTTTATCTTTAAAGATAAATCACTTTTAAGGTGGTTTATCTTTAATTACATAAGTTCGTTAAATATTATCTTAAACTATAATATTAATTTAGGTAATCTAGTTAAAAAGATCATACTAAGTAAAAAAAAGTATTTACATAATTTTTAAAAAGGGCTATAATGGAAAATGTTGTAGTAATAAACTTGAAAAGGGGGAATTATAGTGTCTAAAAGTAAAATGTTTACTGCAATTATGACTATTATGATGTCAACAGCTGTAGTGACAAATGTGGGAAATATGGGGAAGTATGGTATAGTAAAGGCGAAAATGATTAAGTCCGGTAATGACATAGCCGCTAAATTGGAAGCCGGAGGAGCTATTCCAGCAGGAAGATACAAGCTTAATAGGGGTGTAAAAGTAACAAAACCTGTAAGTGCATATGGAGTTATAATTGATGCTTCGGGATGTCCATCGAATACGATTGCTATCAAAGCAAGTGCGAGTATAAGTGGTATAACTATAAATAATCCGCAAAGACAGGGAATAAGCGTACAAAATTGTTCGGGGATGGAAATGGATTTAAATTAGGACCATGTTTGTATAAGGGGCAAGATGGTGGTTTGGTCACAGTAAAAGATTGTAGAGCTATTAACAACAAGGGTGTAGGATTTCTCAGGAATCACAATAAAGTTACTCCTATTCAGTCAGGAAATATAGCTACTGGAAATAAAGGTGGAAACTTTTCTTGGGATTATACATCGCGAAGTAAATAAAAACTTCTTTAAAAATTTAATATATGGTAAAACGTATTTGACTAAAAACTAATTTATTGTATAAATAAATTAATTTTTAGCAGTTTTACAAAATAAAAAACAGTTGAATCGTTCCCCCTTTCAACTGTTTCTTTAATTCATAGCTAAACTAACTTAAACCTATATCACATAAAATCAGTTATTAAAAAAGGGAACATCTCTATTTTCTTTTTTAGCATCGAAGGTATTTCTTTCTGATATCTTCTCCCATATTTTTCTGTCTTCATAAGGGTCGTACTCCACTCTGCTTTCATCATTAAAAACCATAACTGCTCTATCCTTTACTTCAAAGCCAGGCCAATATGGTATCTCATTTGCATTTGGATTACCATTATGAGCAAAAGCTATCCAGGCATGATGCATTTGCTTGGCTAATTTTCTACCTTGAGGTGGTATCTTAAATAAATTTATGTTTTTAACTTCATTTTTGTTCCACACATATTGTAATTCTGAGGAATGAAATGCTCCAAGGACAGGATGTTCAAAGCTAAATTTATATACCCATACAGGTGACATAGTGGATAGTATTTCGCTGTATTTTAATGTTGGATAAATAAATGAATAGTAAGACATTATTCTATTATATGTTTTTTTATCTATCTTTTCCTTTGAAAAATATTTATAAAGTTCTGGCCAAGCAGTTCCAAATTGCTTTTCTAAGGAGGTTAAAATTTCTTTTTCATCCCACTGATCAAATGAAGGATTTGCAGCTGAAAAAAGTGCAAATTCATCTTTGTTTGAACCACATATAATAGGTATATTCTTTGCAGCACCCTTACGTAATAAATCCTCAGGGTCTTCAGGTATACTAACATTATCGATTACAGGACGAAAGGTTGCCATTGGAAAAGTAAGTGATGCCTTTACAAGTTTATCTGCTGGGAGTGCTATTAACTTTTCAAATTCATTTTTTTCTATACCAAGTAAGTTTATAAGCTTGTTAGTTGCTTTACTTGCTGTAGCTGAATTTATTGCTAGCTTTGTTGTGCTCTCTATAATGGCTTGATTAAATAGTCCCTTTGCAGCTGGCATAGCAAGGAGATTTCCTATACTTGCTGCTCCTGCTGATTCTCCGAAAATTGTAATTTTATTTGGATCTCCACCAAAAGCTTTGATATTTTCTTTTACCCACTTTAAAGCGGCTATTTGGTCAAGTAGACCGCAGTTTCCGGAGGTGGAATATTTTTCACCTGCAATTTCTTTTAAATACAAAAATCCAAATGCGCCTAAACGATAGTTTAAAGTTACTATTACCACATTCCCTTCTTTAGCAAAGGAGGTGCCATCGTATATTCCGTCATAACCAGAACCAGCTATAAATCCACCACCATGAATCCAAACCATAACAGGGCGCAGTTTGTCATCTGCATTGGGAGACCATATATTTAAATATAGACAATCTTCACTTATAGTGCCACTTTTATCACCAATTAAAGTGCTTTTTTCAGGCTGCATTGCACTTTTACCAAATTTTGAGGCATCACGGATTCCATCCCAAGAGCTTGGGGGATTTGGAGGACAAAATCTTAGTGAACCTACTGGAGGAGCTGCATAAGGTATGCCCTTCCATATAGAAATACCATCTATTCTTTCACCCTTAACCTCTCCATATAGAGTATTAACTATTGTTTCAAACATTTTATTTCACCACTTTCTTTTTTTATTTATAATTTATTTGAGTATTTAATTAGTAAGTCGTTAAAGTTCTTTTATGAGCTTTAATAAAGTGAGCTATTACTGTGAATAAAAATCCGTACCAAATGTAATAACTATTGAATATAATTTCTTCGAAGTCATGTGGCGTAAAGATGATAGGAAGTAACTATGCTATAGCAGTCATATGCTTCATGCAAATCAACTCCTTAAATAAATTTTGTCACATGTGTGAATTAAAGTCACATATGTGACATATATCCTTAAACACAGTATAATATATTTAAGAATAATATCAATACTATTTGCACAAGTGCTACACATAATGAAATATGTGACATTATAGGAGGGTTATACTTTGAAACACAAAACAAACCGGATTGCCGAACAATCGAAGAAGTGGTTAGTGGAGGCATTATTTGATTTAATGAATGAAAAGCCGTACTCTATGATTTCTGTTAAAGAAATTGCAGATAAGGCACAGTTGTCTAGAAGAACTTTTTACCGCAACTTTAATGTTAAGGAGGATTTATTATCGCAGTATGTTATGTATTTGTTTGAAGATTATTCTGATTGCATAAAGAAACTTGACAAAGTGAATATTTATTATATATTGATTACTTATTTTGAATTTTGGAATATGCATATTGAAGAACTAAAATTATTAAAACGCAATCATTTGTTTTATGTTATTATGGAATATTCAACTACACTTATACCCGATATAAATAACCTTAAAGAAGTAGAATGGCACCATTACAGCAGCACTGCAGAAGAAGAATATGTAGGTATTTTTACTATGGGGGGACTATGGAATGTGGTATCTAAATGGATAGATGAGAAAGAAAGAAGAAATTCTAATGAAATGGCTCAAATGGTTATAAAGGCATTTGAAAATATTTCTAGGGCAGTTTCAACTATTTAAATTAATTTGTACCAAAATGCTTTTATATAGTTCTAGAAGGATAACGATCATATACGGGGTTTGGGATGCAATCCCATTATCCTTCTTTAACTTGCATTAGTCATCTATATATTAGCCAAACCACGCGTATGTTTATGCGACGAAGCATCGTTACTTCACTAGAAGATTAAAAAAGGCATTAATATTTAGAAACTTGTTTGGATTTCTAAATATTAATGCCTAAATAAAAGAATATTTAAGGGATCTTTATAATAATTCATATCTATCATTGTAAAAAGCCTTCATTCTAGCTACTTCTGGGCAATTTTGAAATTCTTCTGGTATATCATAAACAGCTGAGTCATTAGAAAATAAAACTGAGAATAATAATACTAAACCTATTAATAAAAATAATGACATACTAACCAACTCCTTTTATTTTAAAACTATCTATATGAAAATTTATTTGTTTTTCTTTATCTTTATTATACATAAATGAAGGAAAAAAGTCACTATATTTCTATCAATAAATGAAAATATGCAAAACTAACATAAAAACCATAGTTTTATATATAAAGTGTAAAAACTACCACGGCAAATGTTTCATTAATTTAAACAGAATGTTATATTTTTAATAATATGATAATTATAAACGTTTTCAAAGACCTGAAATTAATAAAAGTAAAAATAAAGCGGCTATAAATTATAATAGTTCTTTGCATGGCTATATTTAACATTGATGAAGGCATTCGTAAAATTAAGCCAAAGTTATATTATTAAATTGTATAAAAACATGCAAAACTGCATGAAAACAATGAAAATATGAATTATATTTTTCAAATTATGCAAAAGCAAAATGTTATTTACGTTCTGTAATCTGTCTTACTACAAAAAATATATTTTTAACGAAATTTTATAATTGTTATTTATAGATAAATCGCTTCAACTATTGAAATTTATGTGCACCATAATGCTTAGAAAATGGCATTTTGGTAAACATAAATTTCAAGTTTCAATATGTTTTATCTTTATCCATGTATTTTGTGTTGACACAAAAATACTTCGGTGCTAGAATAAAAACATACTTCGAGAAGAGAACTAAATGGAGGCAAAGTAATGAAGGTTGATAAGGGTATTGATTTAGAAGGAATAATTTTTTCATATATTGATGAGTTTAAATTTTTAATTTTTCCTGACAAATGGAATAGTGCCTTTATGGATTATTCTAAAAATGAAATTATGGTACTCATATTTTTGTATAGATGTAAAACAGCTAATATGACGGAGATATCAAAGTACATAAATGCTCCACTTAATACAACTACTGGAGTAGTAAGTAGATTAGAAAAGAAAAATATGATTGAAAGAATAAGAAGCAAAGAGGATAGAAGAATTGTAGAAATAATTTTAACCTCAAAAGGTAACAAGTTCGTAGATAAGGAAAAAGATATAATATTAGGATTTACTAAAAAAATTTATGAAAAGCTTACAGAGGATGAAAAATCAGCGGCAGTAAGCATTTTTAGTAAGGTAAGAAGCGTCTTGATGGAAGATATGCATTCTAAGGATGTAAAAAGCAGTGAAAAAAAGATTAAAAAGATAACTATATTGTGAAAAGCAGTTCAATTACCAAAATCAAATTGGTTTATCTTTAATAGCTCAGGAAACTGAGTTGTTTTTAGAAAAAATACTTCGACAAAAGAATAATTCTTAAAAAGAATAAATGGAGGAATAACATGTCTAGAATTATAATTTTTACAGGCAAAGGTGGAGTTGGTAAGACAAGTACAGCAGCAGCGCATGCGGTTAAGGCGGCAAAGGAAGGCGTGAAAACTTTAATAGTTAGCACAGATATGGCTCACAATTTAAGTGATATATTTATGAAGGAATTAGGAAAAGAACCTAAAGAGGTGGAGGAAAATCTTTGGGCACTTGAGGTTGATCCTAATTATGAAATGGAGTTATATTATGGTTCTATTTCAGAAGCATTTAAAAAGATGATAACCTTTCAAAACAGTGAAGACGTAGAAAGCTTTGATGACATAGTTGTATTTCCGGGCATGGAGGAATTGTTTTCTCTACTAAAGATCAAAAAGCTTTATGATGAAGGAATTTACGAGCTTATAATTGTAGATTGTGCACCAACAGGAGAAACTCTTTCACTTTTAAAGCTTCCAGAAATATTATCGTGGTATATGGAAAAGCTGTTTCCAATAGGCAAGGTCTGCATGAAGGTTTTGAGACCTATTTCAAAGACTGTGTTTAAGCTCGAACTTCCAAGCAGTGCTGCGCTAAATGATATAGAAAAATTATATGTTAAGCTTGGAGAACTTCAAGAACTTTTAAAAAACAGAGAAGTATGTAGTCTTAGGCTTGTAACAGTGCCAGAAAAAATGATTGTGGATGAGACAAAAAGGAATTATATGTATTTAAATCTTTACAATTTTAATGTGGATGCACTTTATATAAATAGATTACTTCCAGATGAAATAGATAACGACTTTTTTGATAAGTGGAAAGATATACAGAAAAAATATGTAGAGATTTTGCAGGATACTTTTTCAAATATGCCTATTTATAAAATTAAATGGTACCCTACTGATGTAAATGGAACGGAAGGACTTTCTAGAATAGCAGAGGATGCATTAAGGGACGAAAAGATATTTAAGGTTCTAAAAATCTCCGATAGTGAAGTATTTACGAAAACGGGTACTTCCTATAAATTAGATATAAAACTTCCATTTGTAGAGAAACAGGAAGTAGATCTTAGCGAAGGTGAAAATGAATTAATAATTAAGATAGGGAACTTTAAAAGAAACATACCAATGCCAGATGTTTTAAGAAAATATTCCGTAAGTAAAGCTAAGCTTGATGCTGGAATTTTATCTGTATACTTTGAAAATAAGGAGAGAGATTTAAATGAATAAGGAATTTGTAAAAAAGATGTTAAAAGCCGAAATGCTTAGGTATAGTGCAATCAAAGAGATAATGCCAGAAGCTATAAAAGACAGAATAGATAAATTTGAAAAAGAAGCTTCTGGTGTTTTAAAAGAAGTTGCATTTGAAGCTTTTGAAGAAAAATCAGAAGATAATCCTAAGGAATGTAAGAAGGTAAATATAAATTAGCAAGGTGGGAAGTAAAATGAGAATTATATTATATACAGGCAAGGGTGGAGTTGGAAAGACAAGTATATCTGCTGCAACAGCTTCAAAAATAGCAAAGGAAGGCAAAAAGGTTCTTATAATGAGTACAGATCAAGCACATAGCTTAGGGGATTCCTTTGGTAAAAAGCTCTCAAATACTCCGCTTGAAATAGAAGAAAATTTGTATGCTGTAGAAATAGATACTGTTTTAGAAAATGAAGCTATGTGGGGAAGTATAAAGGAATATGTACAGAAGCTAGTTCTATCAAAAGGTGGAAACACTATAGAAAACGAGGAGCTTCTTGTTTTTCCAGGCTTTGATGAACTACTTTCTCTAATTAAGATAAAGGAAATAAACGATGAGGGAAAATACGAGGTTTTAATTGTGGATTGTGCTCCAACAGGGGAGACTATGTCACTTTTAAAATTCCCAGAGCTTTTTAAATGGTGGATGGAAAAGATATTTCCAATGAAAAGAAAGGCAGCAAGGTTTGCTAAACCTGTAGTGGAGAATACAGTAAAAATTCCACTTCCAGATGATAAAACCTTTGATGAAATTGAACTTTTATATTCAAAAATTGATGAACTGCACAAGCTTCTTTTGGATAAGACTAAGGTAAGCATAAGAATAGTAACAACACCGGAAAAGATAGTTGTAAAGGAAGCTAAAAAGAGCTTTTCTTACCTTCACTTGTTTGATTTTAATGTAGATGCTGTAATAATAAACAAAATATTTTCAAAGGAAGGTGCTGAGGGATATTTTGAAAAGTGGCTTGATATGCAAAATGAAAGCATACAGGAAATATGCCAAAGCTTCAGTCCAATTCCTGTTTTTAAAGTTGAACTTATGGACAATGAAGTAAGGGAATACGAAAAGCTTTTATATCTTGGAAACAAGATTTATAATGAAGAGAATCCTTGCGATATACTATTTGAAGGAAAAATATTTGAAATAGAAAAATGCACTGATGGAAGTTATGATTTTTCTATAAATATACCTTTCATTGATAAAAAGGATATGGATTTGTACCAGCGCGGTGATGAACTTAGCGTGTCTATAAAAAATGAAAAGAGAAACTTTGTACTGCCACAAAAGCTTCATTCAAAAGAAATTGCAGGTGCTAGCTATAAGAATGACAAGCTAATTATTAATTTTAAATAGAAAAAATAGTTGCTAAATAAGAAAATCACCATATCAATTAGCACGTGGTGATTTTCTTATTCAATAATATACACTATTGAATATTGTACATTCCATTGCTTTCCATATATTTAAATATGGCTTCTCCGTGTTTTTGCTCTTCTTTTTGTATATGGTTTAATACATCACGAGCGTTAGTATCTCTAAATTCAAAAATGCTGGTATTATAGGTGCTCGAAACATATTTTTCTGTCATTAGCAAATCTGTACACATGTCGGCATCAGCTTTGCTAGAATTGCGGTTTTGTGCATTGTTCATGCTTATATTTGAGCTTTGGGTACCCGCATTTTGATTTGAACTTTGATTTTGTTGTTGCTGATTCATTTGAGGAATTTTCCCACTTAGCAATTGATTAATACTGTCAAGATGGGTTTTTTCCTGCTGTCCGTTTGCGTTGAATATTTGTTTCAAGTTGTTGTCGTTTGTTTGATTTGCATAATTGGTGTATTTTTCTATGCAAATTTGTTCATGTTTCTTTTCATCTTCTAATAGCATTCTTTCTTTTTGTGATAATGTTATATCCATAGTATTACACCTCCAATGCTATTTTGTGTAAGATTTACGATTTTATTCTACAACCTACGGGGATGCAGTACCATTTCCTTATGGAAGATTTAAATTCATAATACCCAATTTATACTGTTGAATTGTGGCTTATGCCAGAGCACAATTGACAGAGTACAGTGAAGTTGGATTTACCTTTCGTTTTTCTCAGGTAAATCTTAGAACTTATTATTATCAGCTGTGCTGAACATTATACCCTGCACCATGCGTAAGCATTAAGATTAAGATTTTTGAAGAGATAACGGAGAAAAATCATCATTAACTGTCCTCTGTAAATTGTCCATTGTCAACTGATATATGTTCACCTAATCAATATGTTCCAAAACACAATTTAGCTGATTTTAACATTTTAAGTTGCCAGTTAGTATGTTGGTTTACATTTTTTCTATTTTATCCTTTTTTATATATAAACAGAAATGTAGAGGAGGTATAAATATGGATCAAATGGTTTTAAAAGTTCAGCAATGGCTAAATGCTACTTATGGTGGAAATGCAAATTATAAAAAGGTAACAGAAGATGGTATAACAGGTAATTCAACAGTATCAGCTTTGATACAAGCTCTTCAAATTGAAATTGGAGTTCCTTCACCAGATGGTGTCTTTGGAAAACAGACATTGCAAATATGTCCAACAATATCTCCATCATATTCATCAACAAATGAAGCTTATATTGTGCAAGGAGCGTTATATTGCAAGGGATATAATCCAAGTGGTTTTGATGGTGTATATGGGAATGGTGTTGTAAATGCTATTGAACAATTTCAAGCTGATGCTGGTTTAACAACCCAAGATGGATTAGCATCACCTATAATTCTTCAAGCGTTATTAAATACAGATGCATATGTTTTAATTTCTGGTGGGGATTCAAAAATGAGAACTATTCAACAAAATTTGAATCGTGATTACAATAGTGTAATTGGACTTATACCAACTAATGGAGTATATGCAAGGTCAACTAATACAGCTTTAATAAAAGCACTACAGCATGAAGAAGGTAATACTCCGGATGGTATTTGGGGTCCTAATACAAAAAATGCATGTCCAACAATTCCAGGAAGTAGATCTACAAGAAATTTTGTATTATTACTTCAGTACGCATTATACTGCAATGGATATGATCCAAATGGCTTTGATGGTGCATTTGGTAGCGGACTTCAAAGTGCAATAAGAGATTTTCAGTCATTTGTAGGTCTTTCAGCCGATGGTTCTGCTGGACCTCAAACATGGGCATCACTTTTAGTAAGCTATGGAGATCCGAATAGAGCATGTGCAGCATGTGACTGCTCTACGACTGTAACAAATGAGATGGCATCAACTCTTAGAGCTAATGGATATCAATTAGTAGGAAGATACCTTACTGGTAGATATGCAATGACAGCATCAGAGTTACAAACTATATTTTCTAATGGATTAAATGTGTTTCCAATATTCGAATATAGTGTTGATCCTTTTCATTTTACATTTATGGGTGGAGCAGCAGATGCAAGCCTAGCTAGTAATGCTGCTATGAGACTTGGATTTTATCCTGGAACAACAATATATTTTGCTGTTGATTATGATGCATTAGATTCACAAGTTACAAGCAATATCATTCCTTATTTTGAGGGTATTAGTTCTGCATTTTCTAATAGTGGTATTAATTATTCCATAGGAATTTATGGACCTAGAAATGTTTGCAGTCGTGTGGCTGCTGCTGGACTTTCTGTTCATAGTTTTGTAAGTGACATGTCTAGTGGATTCAGTGGAAATTTAGGTTATAAACTTCCTTCTGATTGGGCATTTGATCAAATAGCTACGGTTACTATTGGAAGTGGAGCTGGTCAAATAGAAATTGATAAGGATGCATATTCTGGAGAAGATACAGGTGTTAGTAGAGTTAATACTACTATACAGAGTGATTTAGTAGCGGCAGCAAATAGTTCTGGGTTAGCTGAATTATTAGGCGTTTCATTTGATGCTGCTGGTGATCCAATAACATTAATAAATTCACCTGCTGTTAAAGCTGAATTAGAGTTTTCAGTTGGGGGATCTGTAGGTGGTGGATCTAATTCAATAAAATTTAAAAATGGTCAATTTGAGGGTGTTGAAGTTCAAACAGCATTTGAAAAAATATTAGCTGGATTAGGTTCAGATCGTGCTGCAAAATTAAAAGTACTATTAGGTGAAATAAGCCAAGATATAGAAGTATCAATTGAAGCTGCTTATACAGGTAATTCTATAACAATAACAATTGAAACTGAAGAAAAGAAAGAAATAAACATTGCAGAAACTGTAACTATAACAGAGGATTTAAATATTGAATTATCATTAGATATAAGTGATACTGGTGCTTCAATAGTACAAGCTGCCGATAATGCAGTGAATTTAATAATTGGTGAATTAAAAGAACATGTTGGGCCAATATTAGTAGTATGTGTGGTAGGTGCAATAATCGCTTTTGGCGGTGAAATATCAGTTTCAGCTGTTATAGCTGAGGTTTTTGCTGGAATAGCTAATTTTATTATATATATAATAGGTATATTAATGGGTTTAATAAAGTATTTAAATATAGTTTAGTAATATAGAATTACAGTAAAAAATTAAAAATAATATCCTGTGGATTTTAAGTATCTTACTGATATTTAAAATCCATAGGATATTGATTTCTTAACCTTAAATTAGTATTATCAATAATACTATTTATAAAGAAATCCTTGTTTTCTGGTAAGGTAAAAGATTCAATAGGAATTAATATATCATCATGTGTAGTAGTTCTGATAAAAATATAACTATCTATTAAATATAAATCTTTTAGAGAGTTCCATTTATATGTTTTTTGTGATAAATTGGTGCTTAAATTTAAACCATATTCATCAATAATTAATTTAGTGGGTTCAAAATAATTATTATATTTTTCAAATGAAAAAATTTTATCAAGTTTTTGTCTTATACGAATTAACATATATTTTTTTCTAAATAGTAAAAAGACAAAGCACATAATAGAGGTAGAAATAGTATAAAATGAGCTTTTAGATAGCATAAAAACTAAAAATATAAGTAAAATCATAAAAATCGTATTACCAATAGTAGCATCCTTATAGTTTTTAGTTTCAGTAACATGTTTTATATGAAAATTTACTAATTCTTCTTTTGAAATTGTATAATTTATTTCCATATTAAAACTCCAATCTTATTTCCTTATATAAATTAAAATACAAGATATTTTTTATTAACATTATACTATATTATATGTAAAATTTAAACATTAAATAAGCATGATACATTGAAAAAAAATGAATAAGTGGTATATAATTTAATCAATAAAACTTTGGGGGGATTTAAAACTGAAATTAATAACTTTAGGTGTTTTATCTACTGTAGTAATATCATCAACACCGGTTTTTGCCAGAACTAATACTATGGCAAAAAATATTAATAGAAGTGTAAGTACAACTAATAAATCAGCTGGTACAATTACAATAGATGATTTTGGAGGACTTTCTTTATACCTAGAGTCTTATAAGGGAGAACCAACTTTAAGGTATAATCAAGGTACATACTCTTCTTATGTTGTAGAATTACAACATGAATTAAATATTATTCATGATAGTGGATTTTCTGATAGTTATCTTATAAAACATATTGATGAGGATGGTTATTTTGGAAGTGATACTTTAAGTGATGTAAAAGCTCTTCAAGCATTTAGTTTTATCGGTGGAGAAGATTATTGTGCTGAGTTAACTCAAGATGGAATTGTTGGTCAATATACTTGGGGAAAATTAAATATGCTTGCAAATGAGTAGTAAGTAATATCGAGATCCATTTATGGGTACAGCCAAGATACATGTAAAAATGAGCCACAATATGAAAATATATTCATAATGTGGCTTTTGATTTTTTTATTTAAAGTACAAATATAATTTATTTTAAGTAAATGTATAAAAATGTTTCAATAGAGCTATAAATATTAGTTTTGAAATATTTGAAAATTATATATACCTAATATAAAAATCTTATTGTAGTTAGATATTAATATAACATGTACGAAACTTAGTGATAGCAAAGATTTAAGATGAAAGAAAAGTGACATATCGTAATTTGTTATAATATAAATGTAGCCAGAAGAAAGTATATAGGTAAATTGATAGTAAAGAAACTTATGCTGTTAACTAAAATTTTTTAATTATGACAAATCAAAAAAATATTGCTATTTAGAAAGAAAAGTAATAGAATAAAGATAAATTTGGAAAGTAAATTGAGATTATTAATCGAATTGAATATAAAAAAGTCCTCAACTCTCTTAAAAAGTGTAGCAGCACTTAGTTAAGAGCCAAACAATCAAGGTATTAGCAGTACCAAGAAAGTCGTCTGAGAACTTCATTAATTGATATTTACTATAATCATATAGTAAATATACCAAACTATTAGTGAAATTTCAAGGGTCTTTAGGTATGAAAAATATCTAAAGACCTTTTTATTGTCATTTATGAAAACCACCTGCTGTGCAGGTGTGTTCAGAATAGCTTAAGCGATGAACAAAAAAACCTC
>NZ_JBJIAA010000017.1:125078-126272 GCF_045310695.1 Clostridium neuense | reverse complement strand
AGTGCAAAAATCAATGTAATTTTGCACTCAAAAGTTATTGTATTTTTTGTTTTTGAACCTCTAAAGTAAACCCGTTAATCTTTTTTTTGCTCTTTTTTATTTAAATACATCCTATGTTAATGTTCAATTAGATGATTTTGCAGTACGCGGTGTTGTAGCATAATTTAAATACATCCTATGTTAATGTTCAATCTAACCCTTTTACTTGCTCAGTTTGCATTGCTAAATCATTTAAATACATCCTATGTTAATGTTCAATTATATATGGATTACTTCAAGACTATGAAACTATTGAATTTAAATACATCCTATGTTAATGTTCAATAAGCTACAATTACCAAAATAAGAGTTTCCACCAAAAATTTAAATACATCCTATGTTAATGTTCAATAAGCCTATCAAGCTGTGGTACTTTAGAAGAATGTTATTTAAATACATCCTATGTTAATGTTCAATGCCTGTAAATAAGCCATTCTTTATTTTCATTATACTCTCCTAAGCCGCACTAATAAAGGATTTTCTTGAAATTTTTCCAACCGATTTTCATTTTTTGAAAAAAGTATATAAAAAGTGCTTCAAAGCATTGATTTACAATAGATTGAAGCACCTTTATTTATTTTGCCGGTTGGAAAATTAACACGATTATTATTTATTTTCACACTTAATCTTTAAATTGATGAGTATTCTGTTCATGAAGTCATATGCGCTCTCGCGCAAACTCTAGATGTGTACATCCTATGTTAAAGTTCAATAAGCCATAGATGATAACAACCAAGCTATACAGGATAATTTAAATACATCCTATGTTAAAGTTCAATGCATGTAAATTAGCCATTCCTTATTTTCATTATACTCGCTTAACCCGCATTAATAAAGACTTTCCTTAAAACTTTTCCAACCGATTTTCATTTTTCGAAAAAAGTATATAAAAAGTGCTTCAAAACATTGATTTACAATGGATCAAAGCACTTTTATTTATTCTGTCGGTTGAAAAACTCCATACGATTATTTACTTTTTACCTTAAGCTTCAAATGATGAGTATTTTATTCTTGAAGTCATATGCACTTACGCACAAACTCTTATTTATTTTATTATAATATATTGATTTGGGCACTATTCTTTAGGTAACTGAGTATTCTGTTCATGAAGTCACATGCGCTCTGCGCAAACTCTAGACGTGTACATCTTATGTT
>NZ_JBJIAA010000017.1:0-124980 GCF_045310695.1 Clostridium neuense | reverse complement strand
TTAAAGTTCAATACATTTGCTAACTTTGCCCTGCTTTGAGGTGATAAATTTAAATACATCTTATGTTAAAGTTCAATACATTTGCTAACTTTGCCCTGCTTTGAGGTGATAAATTTAAATACATCTTATGTTAAAGTTCAATAGAGAATGAAAAATGTAAATTTGAAATATTTGAAGAATTTAAATACATCTTATGTTAAAGTTCAATCTGCACTTACTGCCATATTATTCACTCCTTATTTTTATTTAAATACATCCTATGTTAAAGTTCAACAAAATATTAATGATTTTGGAATATTAAGTGAATGATTTAAATACATCTCATGTTAATGTTCAATCTAATGCATACGCTACAAACTAATGTTTACATAAACATATTTAAATACATCTCATGTTAATGTTCAATGCAAATATGCTTCAGAGCCGGGCATAATCCAATTTATTTAAATACATCTCATGTTAATGTTCAATGCCTGTAAACAAGCCATTCCTTATTTTCATTATACTCTCCTAAGCCGCACTAATAAAGGATTTTCTTGAAATTTTTCCAACCACTTTTCATTTTTTAAAAAAAGTATATAAAAAGTGCTTGAAAGCATTGATTTACAATACATTAAAGCACTTTTATTTATTCTACCGGTTGGAAAAATCAACACCATTATTTACTTTTTACACCAAATCTTCAAAGTGATGAGTATTCTGTTCATCAAATCATATGCGCTCTCGCGCAAACTCTTATTTATTTTATCATAATATATTGATTTGGGCGCTATTCTTTAGATAACTGAGTATTACGTTCATGAAGTCATATGCGCTCTCGCGCAAACTCTAAATGTGTACATCTTATGTTAAAGTTCAATTGGTGCTTTTTTATTTTATAAAGGAGTGATTTTAATATTTAAATACATCCTATGTCAAGGTTCAACTAAAGCGCAATTAACTACTATACAAAATTATTACGCATTTAAATACATCTTATGTTAAAGTTCAATTTTGTGTTACTATACCATTTATTTTATTTTCTATTATATTTAAATACATCTTATGTTAAAGTTCAATAAATTATAACTATGTCGATTATTACTATACTCACCTATTTAAATACATCTTATGTTAAAGTTCAATGTTATTGATTCATTTGATTATCCGGAGGATGATATATTTAAATACATCCTATGTTAAAGTTCAATTCTTTCCTGTATTGCGGCTATTGCACCTATCGGAAATTTAAATACATCCTATGTTAAAGTTCAATAGCAATACAATTAAGAGTCTGTGTAACACAACCATATTTAAATACATCCTATGTTAAAGTTCAATGCCTATAAATAAGCCATTCCCTATTTTCATTATACTCTCCTAAGCCGCACTAATAAAGACTTTCCTCAAAATTTTTCCAACCACTTTTCATTTTTTGAAAAAAGTATATAAAAAGTGCTTCAAATCATTGATTTACAATACATTAAAGCACTTTTATTTATTCTAACGGTTGGGAAAATTTATAAGCATTTATTTCATATTCATTAATTTTAAATTAATAAATAATTCTGTTAACATGTACAAACAATATTTCTAAATTTAAGCAATAAAAAATGGTTATTGCATTATCTTATGCAGTAGCTATTTTTTATCTATTGATTTTTCATATTCTCATACTTTAATATAAATTTAATATTATATCTTTCAACACTGCTTAGCTGTGAATCAGCTCCTCTAAAACTTGGATTTGGTGTATACCAGCTTTTAGCTGCGAAGTAACTTTTAAAAGGTTCCTTTTTAAAAACATATCCATGCCTTGCAAATATCTCATTTCTTGCCAGCATGAGCTCATGACCTGTTAGATTTTTAACCTGAGCATCTGTAAGCTTATACTTGTCACTATCCTTCAAAACATAAGTATTGCTCTTTGAAGGCTCTTTTTTTATCTCTGTTGAAGTTTTTATTGAGTTTGCTTTGTTTACGCTGGCAGCCTTTTTTGAAGGAGTACCCACTAATATTTTAAAATGAATAAAAATAACTAGCACAATAGCAAAAGCTGCAACTGTACCAACAAACCTGGTAGTAGATTTTTTTATTCTTATTTCATTATGATAATTTATATAATCATCAACTTTTTCATAACCTGGCATAATAACAACTCCACTTTTCTAGAAATATCTATTTACTAAAGATTTTACTTAAAGTCATTTTTAACTTTCTAATTCCTTTTGCCATATACTTATCTTCTCTTATTATAAATTCTCTTATGCCTTTTCCGCTCTCTCCCATAATCTGCTTTCTAGCTTCAGCATCCTCAAAAAAGCTTACATCTAGGTTTTCAAAATAATTTAAAAGCGCTCTTTTAAGTTCATGTTCAGCCTTTTTTGAAAATAACTTTTCATACATACGGCAGATCCATATCACAAATTTCCTTGCTTCCTTTGTTTCACCATTCTCCCACACGTACTTTAGCACTTCATTAATATCACACCCAGTATTGTTCAAAAACCCACAGGCTATTTTCAAATAATTTTCATCGTTTATAGCCATTTTATATATTTTTCTTATGACATTTTCAATTTTACTTTTATAGTTTGAATTTTTTATAGCTATTCCTACCGCTGCTGCATCATCAAAATTTTTAATACTTACTACTTTTTTAAGTATACTTATAATTTCATAGTTTTCATTTTCTGTATATCCAGGCAATAGCTTAATCTTTTCTATTGCTGCTATGGTCATAAATTCAGGTTCTACTTCATTTATAAATACATCAAACAAATTTTCAAATATGCTATTTAAAAAGGTTTTTAGATCTTCGTTTTTGTGTTTATTTTGTAACATTGAAATTTTTTCATCTATAAATACAAGATCATTTGATATATAAATAGAAGGCTTTAAAAGTTTTAACGCTTTTTCTCTAAATTTTTCTGCCAGAGTCTCAATAAAACTTGGTGAAATCATAAAGCAAAATTCAACAACTTGAAAATATCCATCAAAATCAGCACATTTATCTATTAAATAACTTGAATATTCTCTTAAACCTTCACTTACATTTTCATTTTGTTTGTTTCTCCTTATAAATTCTGCTAGAAGCTTTTCATCCTTTGTTATACTTTGAAATAAATTTATTTTACCTTCCTCATCTATCCTAAAGGCTTCCTCTTCTTCACTTGTTAAAAGTATTTTGCAGAAATCATCATAGTCATTTATATTTAGGGAATCAAGACAAAAATCACTAGCTTCCTTTATAAAGTTGTTAATTTTTTCATGGTTGTCGATATTTTTGACTATAAAATCTAAGTACTTATGTTCACGGATTTCAAGCCCTTCTTTTAAAAACCTATTTCCTACAAAATCAAATAAATAGCCTGCATTAATTTCTGTATTGATAGTTTTTATTCCGCTTTTTGATACAAATTGAATGTGTATAAAATCCTTACTTTTATAATCCTTAGTATAAGTTATAAAACCAAGCTTTCTTCTAACAGCATATGGAAGTACCTCATATATAAATTTTAGTAGCTCCTTTGCATAAAACGAAAGCATAGCTATATCTACATCTAATATTATGTATATTTTTCTATTTTCAAGCACTGAAAGAAAGCATGCCATTACTATTTCCTTAAATGTATTTTCGTTAATTTTGAGCTTTTTTAGCAGCTCCTTAAAATATAAAAAATCAACATTTTTGTTTTCCATTTCAATATTTGAAAGCTCTTCTAAAACAGAATTGTTCATATTATTGAAGCTGCTTTTAAATCCATCTGCACATATTATTTTATTGGGCTTTTTTATAAAATCTTCTTTTTCCTCTTTTGAAATAACATAGTTGTGAGTAAAAAATGTGCTCCTTTTGCCTTCAAAATCCTTTGGTACAAAAGAAGTTCTTCCAATGACCATATCACCAGAAGGAATATTAAATGCAGTAAGTGCTTGGGGATATTTATCATAGTCATTTTCATTTAAAAGTTCAGCTGGAATTTCATAAAAACAATATTTATGAAGTACATCTTTTACAAAAGCATCACTAAGTCCCTTACTTTTTGCTACAGTATCATAGCCTGGATTATCACTGTAAAGTCCATGTTTTTCTCTTGTATAATAGTGTTGTTTTATCATTTTTCACTGCCTCCAGGTATATATTTCATTTTGTACATAAGCCATAAAAATGGTTCTTCCACCCTTAAGGGTGTTACTGTATTGCTACTGTTTATTTTAAGATTTTGAGGATTACTTCCAAGAGCTGATACTCCAAAATAGCCTGTATTTCTAAAATATGCTTCCATAGCTCCTTTAAACGGAGAATCAGCTTTACCAAGAAATCTTTTCATTTCACCATTTATGTTTTCAAATTCATCTAAATTAAAATACGTATTGTGTTTATAATTTCTAAATATATTGCTATTTGGACTTAAATATTCAGAATCATTCAAATTCTTAAGCATATCTGTTTTTGTAACAACCACTGCCGTTGGTATGTCTGTTGCTGCTCCACTTTCCTTGCCTATGAAATTTTCATAAAAGTAGACTAATATATCCTTTGGTTCTTGATATTTTGCAGTAAAATCACCTTGATCTTCCTTATTTAGAATACTTAATTTTTTTCTCAAGGTTTTCATTTGAAGCGGGTCAACTAAAAATATTATTCCACTGGAATTTTTAATGTGCTCTCCATGTTTGTCTATATATGATTTATCTGTCATCCCTTCGCCTGGAACATCATAAAACACAAAGGTTATTGGTGGTTTTGTATCATCCTTAAATTTAAAATTTGCTATAAGTGGATCTACATGCTCTTTTGGAGTTGGTTCAAGCATTTTATTGTATTCAAATATTATACTTTGATTTTCTTTTATTTCCTCATTATATTCTGAATTTCCCGCAATAAGTGCTCCATTAAAATCCTCAGCTGCATAATGTTCCAAAACATAAAGAAGACATGTCATGTAAACAGATTTTCCAACTTGAGATGCTCCAACTACAGATATTATATTAGTCGGACCTCTTCCTGCTGTTATTGGAAGTTCATTGTGACAATATGGACAAAGTCTCTTATCAGTTACCACATCGTATTTATCTTTAACCTCGAGAATAACTCCATCAACTATTTTTATATTTCCTTTGGGAAGGCTTTCTGGTTTTATTACAGGATTAAGCTCTGAAATAGCTGCCTTGCCTATTTTTTGATTGTAGCTATTTAGCTCTTCATCTACAGCCTTTTCATATTCCGGATCGCCTTCTTCACTGTGCTGTGTTCTAAAAACTACATTGTTTGGTTTAAATTTTTTAAAGCAAAACGGACATACTATATCGTAAGCTCCTTTGCGCATATTTGCAGTTGACATTTTAATCTTATTACTTTTGCCTCCAAATATTTTATTAAATAAAGCCACTTATATCACCCTTACTTTCGCTTTAAAATATATTTACTTCCACCCTTTTTAACATTATTTAAAAAGATCTTTATGTATTCATCCTTAGCAACTTCAAAAGACTGCATTTCATTTTTTCCAATATGAAAATCAGTTGGAAACTGAAACTTTAAACCATCTTCTATTCCCGTTGGATACGAACCTTTCTTTTTAACATAACAAAGTGTATCCTTGCTTATTGGCATATCTACAAATACAATTAGTTGAACACTTTTTGTTTTTGAAAACAACTTTTTATTCTCAATAACATCATATATAATTTCTGGTCTTCCCATACACACCGTAATTTCATTATCTTCATCTAATTGTCTAATTAAAACTGTATCTGTCTTTTCTTCTCTTGCTGGAAATACAACAAACCTGTATTCACTTATATCCCTTATTTTTTCTACATATCCATTGAATTCTCTATATTCATCCTTTGTGTACAGTTTAACATTTTTTTCGTTTATTGTAACCTCCTCTATACTCTTAGAAGCCTTCTCCTTAAGTATATAAACAATATCGGAGGCTTCCTGCCATTTCCACTTAAGTGTTAATGTATCATCATAAATTTCCGCTTTTAAATCAGTTATTCTTTCATCTTCTTTGTTTAACTCTCGTACTTTCAAATAATCACCCCACTTTTTTAGAGTAGAGAGTAGAGAGCAAAGAGTAGAGTAAAAGTTGCTTTTCTGCTGATACAGAGAAAACCTTAATCTATAAGTTTAAAGATTTACCCGACGCAAGGAAGATAGATCCTCCTTCACTCTACTCTCTACTCTTTACTCTCTGATCTGTTTTAGCTAAAGCTGTGTCTAGAATTTTTACTTTCCTTATCAAAACCGTTCAGCTTTACCTCTTCAGTTCTCTTTTTACTAAATGATTTTCTGCTTCTACTTACTTTTTCATCATAACCTTCTCGTGCAAATAAGGTAAATACCACTGCAATGGCTAAATCTGCCAACATTCTATATAAAACTCCATGCCAGGCTGCATTTTCAAAGCCAATTTCAAGTATTAATCCTGCAATTATCCCAGCAATAACTCCACCAATTAAAAAACCTTTTAAAAGATATTTATTGTCCAGAACAAAACTAACACCAGTTGAAACTACTACTGCAATTAAAGTTATAAAAAGCACTCTCAAAAATCCATAAAATACACTTTCGCCATAAACTCCATTTCTCTTATCATTTAAAAGTCTTTCTTGCCTATCTCTGTATATCTTAACAAAAGTATTTTTTATATCCTTAACATCCTTTACATTATAATAATCTCCACCCGATGCCTTAGCTATTTTTTTAAGCATATAAAAATTATCACCATTTGACATTCCAACTGTATAAACTGGTATTCCACTATTATTGTAAGGCTCCATTGTTTTATCAAACCTATCCTCAAGTTTGTAGTTATCCCCTCCATCAGAAAGCATTATAACCATTGGATTTCTTCCGTTTTCTCTAGACTTAGTTATTTCACTATATGCTGAGTTAAGTGCTTCCCCCATATTTGTATTTCCAGAGGGATTTTTATACTTCTGAAGCTCATTCATTATATCTTCTTTAACATCCTTATTAACATAGGACATCTCTTTTATCTTAACCGCATGATCATCAAATTTGTATACTGCCGCTCTATTTCCACTGTTCATACTGTCTAAAAGATTTCTTACTGCATCAAATCTTTCGTTGTCAGGATCTGTCTTAGACATACTTCCAGAAGTATCTATAAGAACAACAACATCATTTATGACTTTATTACTTTGCTTAAAGGATAGCTCGTACAAGAATTGAAACAGCGTTCCTGCAACTATGGTTACTATTAAAGTACATGGCACTAAAAATTTAAAGGATAAACTAACATAATCCTTTCTCCAATTTTGTCCGTTTATTACTGGGTGAATAACTTCTGCAAGCAAACACATTAACCCTACAAAAAGAGAAAGTATTCCAAAATACAATCCTATAAGCAAGCTGTGGGGCATTGTATACTTAAATGAGTTTATAAGTATTTCTCCAACTATGAAAGCTGCTAATCCTCCAACAGCACTCATTAAAACCATAAGCCAATTTATCTTTAATTTCATAGATTTTCTCCTTTTTTTTAATCATCCATGAAGCTTATACCCTTCTTTTAAAGCCGCTTCATAGTATTTTACGGAATTTTTATAATATATTAAATCCTTTATTTTAAAGCCTCCCATTAAAGAAAGTTTCTCAATACCAGTTGCTCTTCTTTCATGAATATATCCTATCTCACAGCTTTTGGATTGCTTGTCAAAATTATATGCATATTTTATAAAATCACTGCTGTAATCACCAAAGAAATACTTTTCTTCATACTTTGTAACATTGTAATCAATTATGAATGCTTTTGAAATAGAATTGCTTTCTAGTATAGTACATAGATTTTTAAATATCTCATCCTTCGTTGATATTTCCCTATCGTAGCTTGAAGTTGATATATTGGTTCTTTCATTTAATTCATCTTCAAAACTCATTGAAAATTCTTTCTCTGTTAATATATATTTTAGGCACATTTCCTGAAGCCTGTCTACAATTTCGTCTGTTCCAGCTTTAATTATGTCATATAAATCTCCAGCAAATTCCTCTTTAAAATAAAATCTTTTACCAAATTTTTCTTTAAGCCCTAACAGCTTTTCTTTTACTATGCCTTCATAATATTCTCTTATATTCTGGCCTATATAATTATCATTTTCCCTTATAAGTTCTAGTGTATACCTATGTATTTTTTCTTTAGTCTTAGTTAACTTTTCTATGAGTTCACCAAAGTATGCATTTAAATTTGAAAGCTCTTCTATACAATTTTTAATATATGTACATTTTAGCTGCATTTTTAATATTTCTATTTTTCTAGAGTACACTTCATTAAATATCTGACCTTTTATGTCCCTTAATATTTCCTCTTTACCAAGTAGCGATTTAAAAAAAGACGGTCTTTTTATGTCACCTTCATATATTTCATCAATGTGATTCTGAAGCTTTTCCATAGAAATTTCATACTCTTTAACTCTATTATTAAGTGTATCTATTATTTCCTCATCCCTAGTACATAGATATGCTGCATACACTCCAAGCTCTTGTTTTCTAGCTATTTTTTCTACAGCTTCACCTATGGCTGCTTTGAAATTCATGCTGCTTAGCTTTTCATTTGCATACTCTTTAAAATTCACTTCATAAAACTTTTCACACATATTATCGTACAGTTCTCTTTCAGCCTCTTTAAGGGTTACTTTGTCTCCTTTAATTCTTGATTTTATGGTCATAATAGCCATCATATCTTCTACACCTTTATCTTCAGGCATGCATTTCTTCATTTTATTATTAATTGTCTCTTCATCTAAGCCAAGTTCAAAAAGTATATCTGTTTCTTTTATTGCAGAAGTATCCTTAAGTGTATTAAGCATATCTTCATAAACACAGGAAAGCACTGCCATTGAAACAGCACTATTGGGCCTCTTTATAACTGAAAGTCCTGCTGTGGCAAGTGTAAGTTCTCCATTTTCATCAGATATATTTCTTCTAAATATGTTGTCATCATAAATTTTATTTTTTATATCATAATAGCTTTCACTATTTATTTTTCTATTTTTTATAAGGCTTATATATGAAATTATATTATAATTTTCTTCTAAACTATTCCTAGTAACTACGCCTTTTTTATTAACATCACTTAAAATATACACAAGTTCAAATATCGGTTTATCCCATTTAACAGCCAATTTTCTATTTCCATCAAAAACTTCTATTTCTTTTTCATATTTAAAATTACTGCTTTGAAAAAAGTTCACTTCTTTAAAAAAGCTTACTGCCAGAGCTCCTCTATTAAACTCATCATTTTCATCCTGAGCTTTTGTTTCTATAAGTGTATACAAATCACAAGCTGTAATTAAGAAATTCTGCATAAGCTTTGTTTTAATTAAGAGCGTAATTTCTGGAACCAAAATATTCAGTTCGTCATCTGCTCTTGTTACAACGGCTATGTTAATTTTTTCAAAGCTTGCAAATTCCTCTCCCTGTTCCAGTATCTTGTTTTTAACTTTTACTATTTCTTTATTTAAATTTGTTAATATCTCATCGTCATAATAAAGCTTATCATATATGCTTTTTCTTAAGCCTTTAAAGTTTTCTTTATCATATGGGATATTAAAATTAAATACATTGCTTTCTTCAAATTTTTTTTCAGAAAATACATTAAAAAATAAAATTCCAGCTCCATTATCTAACGTCTTATTTATATATGAGTATACCTTTTTAGAGGCCTCTATGGATTTATCTCCTAAGAATACAAAAAGAACAGGGTTTCTAAAACTCCTCTGCTCATCACTTTTATGTATCGCTTTATCCATGTCATTAGAATACTTATGCGTAAACTTTTCAAATAATTCCTCCATAAAATCAACCCCTCTTCTTAGAAGATAGTTCACAGAGGACAATTATAATTAATTTTCTTTGCCCCCTGTATCTTCTCCTCTATTTTATTATTCTAATGTCCTTTTCAATTCTTTAACCTTATCAAGCATGGCAGAGTAAAAATTATAAATTTCATCTCCATTTTCAAATTCAAATTTTCTGTAATCGAGCTCTTCTACATATTTGCTGTAACTCAATACCATTTCGCTTATCTTCTTGTAAATTATATCCGCACCTTCTTCTCTCATAGAAAGATCATTAAATCTCTTTTCTGCTTTTGCATTTATTACACTAAGCTCTTTATCTTCAAGCTTCTTATACTTACTGAAGATATAAAACTCAATATATTCCTTCTGCTTCATTATATTTAAGAAAGGCGGCACCTCTGTCTTTTCACTTTCATCCTTATCATAAATATAAACCATTCCTTTTTTGCATATTGTATCTGTATACATTACCTGCAAGAAATCATTTATTATTTTTGTCTTCTTATTCATTTCCACTACATAAGTCTGCAGTTCATTTATTTTATCTTCTATGGAAGAGTATTTGCGCACTTCTTCTTTAACTAACTTTATGAGCCTTGGAGACCTTAAGAAGCTTTCCTTTGCTGATGCTTCATCTCTGCTGTCAAATATAAAATACTTTTGGTTATCTGCAAATTCTACCTTTTCAAGGTCCTTTTCCTTCATTATTTTTCTAAGCTCTATCAAACACTTATTTATTTCGCTGATATTAGGTGTTTCACCTTCTGCTATTCCAAGCTTATAGTTTTTAGTTATACTATTTATATCAAAATCTTTTGTAATTATGCATTTATACTTTGAACTCAATTGTGAGTCTGTCATAACTATGCATTCATATTTTATTGCTTTATCAAAAAGCTCTTTCACTTCGTCATTATATTTTCTAACTCTTTCATTTTCATAAGTTACTCCCCAAGACGCTTCTGGTATAGGTGATGGCAAATACGCCCAATTATTGTTCCTGTTTTGAACTAAATGTCTCCCTATTCCATCTTGTTTAAGTATGGTCTTTTCATATTCCTCTTCATACTGTTTTATTGGAGCGTAAGAATAAAGCGGCACGCCAACCTCTGTGTTAAGCCAAAATATTCTATTGGTAACCTTGCTTTGTCTAATGTTTACTTGATTTCCGTGAGTTGATGTCATTTTATACTGTTCTATACCTTTTTTAATCCTCGGAGTTCTCATAGGTACAGAAACCATATCCCAAGATGGGAACGTAAAGCTTGAACCTGAATCATTAAGCTGAAATACAGGTACAGCATCATCATCGAGCTTAGGTGCTATTGTCTTTCTTACAAAATCCTCTATGGACTTATCTTCACCATACTTCATTATTATGAATTCCTCCATAGATTTTGTAATTATACTTTCAAATTGATCAGAAACAAATTTTGAAATTGATCCCGTTATGTCAATTTGCTGTTCATCAATCCATTTTTGCGATTCTTCTAAAAGCGTTGAAGTAAACTTTCTTATTACCTCATCGGCATCTTGTCTATCAACTATTTCATCTATTGACTTAACTACATCCGGTACCTCTATAACATTCCAGTAGTAAGTTTTTCCACCAGCTAAATTATCTTCTTCCCTTGATCTTACAAGTATATCTGCATCTTCTTTAAATATCTTATTTAGTTCATTTAATATTTCGCTATAAACATGATATATTGCATTATTTTCATGGCTTATTATTTCTATAACTCTGTGGTAAAAATCTATCATCCTAGAAAGCTTTTCTTCATCTGCTCTAGCATTATATTCCTCTATTTTTGCCTTTATATAATCATTTTTCTTGGTTTCCTTTGATAAAAGAGCCTTTCTTGCTTCTCCAAACTTGTCCTCTGCTCTATCCTTAAGTTCTGAAATCAACTGCGGAATATTTCTTCTTTTATCTTCAAGAGATTCAATTATAACCTCTATAGTTTTTATAGCGTTAAAGCCCTTATCTGTAAAAAGCATTCTTGATGCATAAAAAGGACCTTTGCCTGCATCCTTAAACATTCTATCCACGTTTTCTCTAATGACCTTAGCTATTTCGCCTGGATACTGATAATTTACTTTAGCATACTCATCAGCTGCTTCTCTTAAATAAGCCGAAAGCTCATCATCTATGTCAATTGACTGCTTTTTTATCACATTATCAAAATTAAACTTTTCTCTATTTGCATAACCTGATAATGGTTTTCTTCCAAACAACTCTTTTTCAAATCTAGCTTCTACAGCATCCACATCAAGCTTCACATTTTTTATAAATTGGTCAACTTCCTGCTCTGTAGGCGCTTTTTCAAACATCTTGTTCATCTTTTCAAAAAGCCTGCAGCCAAGATAAGTTGTTATTTCCTCAATAGGAAGAACTGCTGCCGAAGCACCTATTATAACGTATTTATAGTTTGCCTTATATGGCTTTGGCATTTGATTTATAAGTGTTGGCACATTGCTTAACCAATCATGTATAGCAAATTCTTGTCCAGATTCCCTCTGCTCATTTGATATAAAATTTGTTATTATTTCTGCTGTAACATTCATAGAATACTCGTATCCATTTTCAAGTATCTTTCCTTGTTTGTTTGTTGCAGATATCAAATGGCAAACATCAAAAGGTGCTGAAGGAGAATCCACCTTAAAATTCTTATAATTTTGAACAAACCTATCTCCTCTTTCTGGTATGTTCATTAAATAATCCACTTCTTTGAGTGCTGCATACCCATTTTTTATTATGTAGCTTCTAGCATTTATCTCTGGATTTTTAGATAAGTTTACATCCGGAGTAAATAAATATCCAAGTATATTTACCCTATCTATTCCCTGAGCACCAAACTTCTCTTGAATTAAGCCTCTTACTAAATAAGCTATATCAATAAAACTTCCACTTCCTGTTCCACCTGATATACCCGTAAGTATAAAAACTTCAAGCTTTTCATTGGTGTTTTGCATTACATTCCATATCTTTTTTCTTATACTTTCAACAACTTCATTTATTTTTGTGAATAAAAGCAGCCTACCAGCCTGTCTATTTCCATTTGCTCCCTGCATACCATCAGATATACTAAGTTCAGGTGAAAGCCATTCCTTTATGCAATCATCTAGTATTTCTCTATCATTTAATATAGAGCCTATTTGTGCATTTGATAAAAGTACTAGTTCACTTTGAGGGTCGAGTCCTATTCCTCTAAAATTCTTATTTTTCTCATAGGCATTGGTTTCAAAAGCTAGGAATTCAACTCCATTTGGTTTTTCTTTTCTTACCTTTGTTATTTCATCTTCGGGAAGATTGAACCTTCTATTTATTTGATATTTTACTCTTAAAAGAGCGTCAATTCCTGTTCCCCCTATACCAATTATAAGCACAGGATTATCTATTTTATCTATACGAATTTTGTCACTTATAATGCCGCCGCCAGTCATAACATCAAATTCTCTTATTTGTTCTCTAACTTTACCATTCACTATAAAACCTCCATTATTTCAGAGTAGAGAGTAGAGTGATGGACAATTTTCTGCTATCGCTAAAAATTTATAACTTAATGTGCTGCCGCCCAAACCTTCTTCTCGCCGAAGGCAAATCCTCCTTCACTCTACTCTTTACTCTCTAATCTCTGCTCTGTAATTAGTCTGTGTAAAATTCCATTGAAACAGTCTTTTCAACTTTACTTAAAACTATAACAATCCTGTCTCCATTTAGTATTTCTATATTTTCTCCATTTTCAACATTTCTTCCTGATCTTTTTACTATACATTCCGATTTATTATCTAGAATTAGACATTCATTTCCAAACCTAAAATTCAATTTTTCTGTTTCTGAAAATTCTTCTTTTAATCCTAAAACTTCATACAAACTAAATTTACCTGTGTAACCCTCAAGTAGCTTGTACTTAGGAGATGATATCTCTCCTGTACTTTCATCCTTTACCTCCAGCATAACACGTCCAAAGCCTTTTTTTATGCCCCTTTTAATTTTCATTATTGTAAACAAGGCTAGAAGTAAAATAGCTAAAACAACTAAAATTATTATAATTATTTGCACTGCATTTGATTTCTTAGAACCTGCTAAAGCTGCATCTTGTACCTTTATCGTTACTGGACTGCTTTCTCTAAAAAAACTATTACCATCAAGTTTAACACTTACTTCATAGCTTCCTAAAGCATCAAATTTATATTTTCCTGTAAAATCACCGGCATTTTTAGTTAAGCTGCTCTCCTTTGTAGAATTATCTTTCAAATTTTTAATTACAAGCTTAGCATGTACACCAGTGTACACACTCTTATCTGATACCCTTTGACCATTGCTCATTAAATAAGCTGAAACATTTATACTGTCACCTTTTTTTATGGAAGTTGGACTTATACTTGTTCCAACTGTTAAATTATAGTTGTACACAAAATTAACTTTTATATTGTCACCACTTACACCTTTTACCTTAAGTGTCCAAACACCTTTTTCTGGCTTCAAAATTTTAAGAAGGGTGTACTTTTTAGAAGTAGACACATAAGCATTCTGCGAAGGGAGGTCTACTTCCTTACCCTTGTTATCTATAAGCTTAATGTCCAAAGGTTTAGTTGAAAGCATCGATACATTTGCCTCTTCAACATCTGAATTTGGAATATTTATTTTAACCTCTTGAAAGGCACCATTTGCAGCTATTGTTCCACCATCTTGAACCTTTACCTTTGAGTTATCTGCATATATATCCGTTAGTATCTTAGGTAAGTCTGCTGCTGTATTAGTTATGTAGCTTTTGCCACCAGTGCTCTCTGATATATTTGAAAGCTGATTCTTGTCTACAGTGCCATCATAATTAAGTCCTATAGTATATATCTTATAGCCTTTATTTTTAGCTGTTTCTATAGCATTATTTAAATCTTTTTTTGATTCCTCTGAACTCCTCGCAGGATCATTTTTTCCATCAGATAAAAGTATTATAACCGGTCTATGTCCACTTTCATGTCCACTATTCATCAAATTTACAGCTTCTTTAAGCCCCATACCTGTATCTGTTTTTTGTCCAAGCTGTATTCCATTTGTCATATTCTTAATATTTTCTTTATCATCCTTTGAATTTACAGCATCTAAATTGTGTTCTCTTACAATATTATCAGAATAAGCTACAAGTCCAAACTTATTACCAGAATTCTCACTCATATCCAGAAACATCTTAATAGCTTCTATCCTAATTTCCTCAGGATCACTTTCCTTCATAGAGCCACTAGAATCAAGCAAAAAAACCGTATCTAAATTTGAATGTGAGGTGCTTTCTGCATAAAATTTTGGTATGTATAAAATTTGCATCATTATTATCAGCATAATTAAAAATACTTGATAACACTTTTTGAATGATATTTTCATAAAAACCCTCCAGAATAGAGTAGAGAGTAAAGAGTAGAGAGTAGAGTGATGATTAGTTTTCCGTCTACACAGAATACTTTAAAACTTAATGGACTAACGCCTAAACCATCAAACCATTACTTTTACTAACTTATAATTTACTTTACCTTCGAAGGTAATCATTATTAAAAATAAAAATACATATGTACCACTGAAATTAATAATTTTTAAGATTTATCCGACGAAAGGAGAATAAGTCATCCTTCACTCTACTCTCTTCTCCATACTCTCTACTCTGTATTATATCTAAACTATATCATACTTTTTGTGTCGAAATTCTTAATAATTTATTACATATTTCTTGTTATCCACTTAATTATTTCTAAATTATCATTTCTGCCCAAACCTGTCTTAAAAAACTTATATTTTGTAAAGCTATTGTATATTTTATTTAAAAATACTTCTTCTCCATTTTCCACAAGAAGCTTTTCTGGTTCCTTGCCTTTATTCACATCATCTAGCATATCATTTTTTACTAGAACAAATGCAGTTGGCTTTTTTATCATTTCTCCTGGCTTTAAATTGTAATTCTTTTGAAGGTTTAAAATAGTTGTATCTAATACATCACTTAATACATAATTGGGTTTTATAAAATTCATGGTGTCTGTAACAGCAAATGAATCTATAATAAATATAAAGCCACTATTATATTCATAATATCTATGCTTCTTTAAGCTCTCACTGCTTGTAAAATCTTTCCCCTCTGTTTCAACTACCATAACATGCTTTTCTCTGCCCTTTTCATTTTCTGTTATTGTTTCATAAAAAGTTTCTTTTTCTGTACTTATCTTTCTTAAACTGCTGTTTTCCATAAAGGTACTCTTTCCACTTCCCTCTCCCCCTATTACAACAATAACAAAGGATGGAATTTCAGGCAGCGGATTTTCATTTCCACAGGTAGGACAAAGAGTTTTTAATTTTCTTTTTCCAAAAGCAGTTACAGGTATTTTATGTCCGCAGCTACATTCTATGCTTAACACGCCATTACTACTAGGTTCAAGACTATAATATGCTGTTCCACAATTAGGACATACATATCTAGGTTCATTGTATTTTGTAAAGCAATTTGGACATATATTATAATCAACTTTATTATGCATATATACTATTCCAGATAATTTTACAAACTCAGCAGCTATACCTTTTAAAAACTTAGTTATTTTTTTACTGAAAGGCATATCATTATTTTTAATTGCATTTCCATCAAATTTACCTGCTGCTTTTTTCGGTAAAATAACTACTGCTGTCGCCGCATAAATTATGCTCCTGCCTAGCTTCAAAGTTATAGAGGATATAAGCTCATCTGCTGGTCTGCATACAACCATAATGATTTTAATAACTCCAAATAACAGTGCCACAATAAAAAATTCCTTAATTATGGTAGTCACTTTATCAGCTCCTAATCAATGTTTATATATTTTCTGTATTTTATTAAAAATAGACTTATTTTCTATCTCCTTCTTCGATAACTTATATATTTCCTGCCACTGCCTTCGTGATTTTCTTGTTTCTTCTCCTCTTGTAGTATTTTCAATAGTTTTTTCAATATAATTATCATAATTTTCAATGCGCGATATATCTACTCTGCGCATATTGCTAATTATACTTTTTTCTATATCCTTAAATTGATTTTTAGAGAATAAGCTTTGACTTTTTATTATAAAGCAAATAAAATCCAAATAAATTTTGTTACTTCCCTTCAAATCAAAGGTATTTTCTACAGCTTTTATATAACTATTAAAATATGTGACCATATATTTGTCATACATAAACATTTTTTTCAATTTCATATGTGATAAAATATCATTCAATTTAGGACAAATCATCTCAAGCATTAAATTTAAAATATTCTCGTATTTTTCTTTACTGATGCCCTCAAAATTAAAAAGAGAGTCATTGCATAAAAATTCTTCTACAGCGATTTTTTCACTATGAAGTAAAGCTGCACATTGAATAATTTCTGAAATATTGGGACCAATAGTTATGCTATATAAATATTTTATATCATTGATTTCCTCTATAGCAGTTCTTTCATCCCTATCTGGAATTTTAACAGGAACCAGCTCTTGAAACTCATATACAAGCTTTTCTGAAAGTTTTTTGCCTAAGTTTTTTTCAAGCTTTCTATTTTTAATGTAATCAGTAAGTGCTTCATAAAAACTCATAGTAATATCATTTTTTTCTAAAGCACAAATAAGAGCCTCTAATGCTTCATTAAAATACTTCTCTCTATAATCTATATTTTCATCAAATATATTAGTACAATAACTGTTAAAGTAATTAATCTTATCATCTGCGGATCTAAGTTTATATTTAAACGAAAGTATTAATATATCAGCACCGTGCTTTTTTTCCAGAAGCTTTTTGATTATCTCATCTGCTTTATAAAAAGAAATTTGAGATAAAGTTTCACTGAAGCTTGAAATTAACGTAACATAATTTTCTCCCGATGAAGAAACTTCGTAAGCTGCACTTATTATATTTGAAAAGTAATCTGCCTCCTCATGAATATACATAAGTACATAATCAAACCTATTCTTGTCCTTTATAACTATTCTAAGACACAGAGCTATAAATTTTTTAAATTTTATATTTTCTCCAAAATAATTCCATGGTATTGGTGCTTTGCTCAATTTTGCAAGTGTAATAAAATCCCCAATTATACTGCAAAGATAAAACTGAGCATGTCTTGCTGCTCCACCTTCAAGATAAACGGAAATACTTTTTATTCTTTCACCACAAGCTGATTTAAAAACAAATTCTTTAATATTAGCCTTGTTATACTCTCTTATATCCTCATAAAGCTTTATTATATCTGCTATATCTATATTTTCACCATCCACCACCATAAAATGAATGGAATTGAAAAAGAATTCATACGCCTTGTCAATATACTCTTGTTTTTTAGTAATTCCAGATATTCTAAACAAGAATTTGAACATAACTTCTGCCATTTTTAGATTTAAATTTGTGGTTATCTTGTTTAAAGCTTCAGCATCAATTGTACTCATTATTTTCTCAAGTGCATTTGCTGATCCATATTCGTTAGCGAAAGCTATGGCATTTACTGCATCCTCATCATTTATTTTTTGAAGTCCATTGTTTATTATATTGAACAAATTAACACAATTATCTATATTAGAATCTATCTTTTTATAATCAAAAAGTTCCATAAATTCTATAATAGCTAACCTATAATCTTTTATTATTGTATATTCTAGTGATGCTTGCTTTGCAAATTTGGTTTTTAATTCTATTTCGTTGTTATTTCCTGAATTAAAATTAAAAACACTAAATTTGTAATTTCTATTTGAAGCATTTAATTGAGCTTGTAAACCTTCATCTAAAGTTCCACATAAAAATTCACCAGAATTAAAGGCATCAAAATTATAGGTACTAAAGGTTATACTATTTGCCATAGAAACCGGAAGCGTCATGGTTGCTGCTGCAATCCACATATAAAGATTTTTAGCATCATCTGAAAAAATAACCTTCTTATCCTTCTCCTTAGCCTCAATAATGCTATCAATTAGATAATTTAAACTCTTAGTTCTCTTTTTCGCTGAGGCTCCCTTTAAAAACCTTTCAATATCAGCAGTAGTTATAAAATCTTCTTCTGGAATGTTATTTAACACTAAAAGTGGTTTTATACAAGCTGCATTTTCTTCTTCCTTCGTAAGCCCGCTTTTAAAAATCCTTGAATTATAAAGCTGAATTGGATAAAAAGGCAGTTCTTCACTCTCCCATATGAGCACGTGACAAAAATAGTTTCCAAACCTTCCAGAATAGTCTTTTCCTTTATACCTTGTTTTACAAATACACAATTTCCCATTTTTTAATTTAAAAAAAGAAAAATCTATTGGAAAAAGTTCTTCTATCTCTTCTTCCGTAGGACTACTAGAAAGCCTAACTGGCTGAACATAATTGCAGTGCTTTTCTATTTCTTGTCTTTCTTCTTCAGTAATTCCTCTAGACATAGAATAGGTTTGAAATCCCATTCCGGAAGTCAAGCCTTTTTTACAGGAGGTATAATACAGCTGATATATATTCATGCTAAAAACATCACTTCCTTTTTTCAGCCTTTATGAGTTTATATTTCCAAAGCAGCCATAAGAAAGGATCCTCTACCCTATGAGGCCTTAATTTTAATATTTTATTACTCTCTGGACTGCACCCAAGTGCTGTAAGTCCGAAATATGCGTAATCTTTAAAATTAGCGCTTAATTGATTTGTAAAGTTAGTTCCTCCCCATTCCTTTACAAGAGCCTCCATAGTGTCATTTACATCTTCAAAATCCGCTATATCAAATTTCCCCTCTTCAACATGCTTGCTAGGATAATTGATAGAACATGATTTTCCTATTATTTCTTCCAAGGCATCAATTTTAGAAAATGCCACTGCCACCGGTATATCTATAGGCTTTTCTAGACTTATACCATTTGCCTTTCTTATCAAATTTGCCGTTCTTGAAAGCAAATCATCTATTTCTGTATTTTGCTCTGGCAACTTAATTTCTTTGGGCATTTTTTCCCTCACATAAGGAAGCTGAAGAGGATCTAAGAGAAAGATTATTCCAGAGGAATTGTATATATACTTATTAACAGTTTTCATAGTATCTTCTTCATTTAGATCTTCACCTGCTGTATCAAAAAACGCTATAGTAATAACTTTTTTTACATTATTCCTTTTAACCAATCTTGCAAACTTATTTTTTTCCCTAAAAGAAAGAGTGTACAATAAAGGTTTACTTACACTTTCATCTGCTTTAGCCGAACGTGTTATTTTTATAAGTTCATTTTTTCTAAATACAGGATAGTAAAAATCATTTCTATATCTTTTTATGGTTGCATCATCTATTGCCTGAAGGCTGCAGTCAAAAGCCGCTCCTATTTCATTCATTATTTTATCTATCAATACTGCTATATAATGGCTCTTTCCCGCTTCTTTGGCGCCTATTACAGCAAAAACTAAGTCCTCATACTCTCCTATGGTATATGGAAGTTCAGAACCGCAACTTGGACATACCTTTGTAGTTGACAGTTCTCCACATTCATTACAGTACATGGATTTTGGAATTTCATTACCTTCACCATTTTCGTCAAACATTATCTTATTGCTTTTAGCATTTTCACATATTTGTCCATCCTTGTTATACTTATCATTTTTACATACAAACCCTACTTCATTTAAGGCATGTTTTGTAAAACAAAATGGACATATATAATAGTCTTTTTTATAAAAATTCATAAATCCACCTCCTATTTAAAGTACAGCTCTCTTTTTTCTGGTGGTATTATTCTAAACATAGAGCCATTTCTTTCATCATCAAAAAACAATTTAATATATGTATTTTTTCTTATTAAATCAACTGGAACCTCAACCTCTGCAGTTTCATCTTTACTAAGCTTAATATAATCAAATTTATAGATTTCTTCTCCATCTGACTTTAAAACTGGTATACTTGCCTTTTTAGAAACAAGCACTGTTGGCGGCATATTAATTTCTTCAGCTGAAGTAGAAAATAGCACACTTACAGCTTTAACACTACCAAATAGACTTTTTTTAACCTTCAACCTATAGAATACCTCACTTGGAGCCTTACTTACAACTAACCTTTTTTTGCCTTCAAGATAAGTCACTTCACCATTAACTTCAAGAACAGGAAAAACACAAAAATAATAATTTTCTTCTTTTACCTTATGAATTATAAATTGCCCTACAGCCTCTCCATAACTTTTATCAACTATTATTTTTACAGCACTGCTGTCATCAGCTTTAGTAGGAAACTTATCATTTCTATATAAAACCAACATTCTATTAACCCCGTAAGGCCAATCCCAATCTATTGAAAGCTGATTATATTTAACTTCTCCTCTTATTACCTTTATATTTTCAGGCAACCTTCCAGGTTCAATATATTCCACTTCTGGCTCTTTTATTTCTTTAGGCTTAATATCTTCATTTAAATTTTCTTCACTTTTAATATTTGAAATAGCATCCTTTATTTTTATGCTGTCAATTCTTATTGTATCATCCAAATCAGCGTTTTCTTGATCTTCACTATTTCTTTTTTTCCCAATTTTATATTCTTTAACATCATCTATTTCTTCCGAATTCTGCTCTATGTACTTTTCATTCTGTGTAAGCTTTGAAATTTCTTTTCTTATTTCCGTTTCTGTAAGCATAGGAAATTCTTCTTTAAAATTATTTATCTCATCCTCCGTAATTTCATCCTTAATAGACAAAACTACATCTATTTCATCCTTTAATTCTTCAATTACCTTCTCCTTATTTTCATACTCCAATAATTTCACCTCAAATCAATACACTATGATTTTAATTATAAATTCATTTAAGATGGTTGTCTACTTTGTTATTGTTTTGAAATGCAGTAAAACAGCGGCTCATATAGAATAGATTTATTAAATTTTCTTTAACTTTCAATAAACAAATATGGTGCATTTTTATAAAACATCTAATTTGAAAAAAAGAGCTGTTATACCAAAAATGTTAAACCACAATCTTTATAAATCACAATTTAACAGTTTTAGTGCAACAACTCCACTTATAATGTATTAAAAAAAATCAATTAAAATTCAACTGTTGACACATTTTCAAAGATCATTTGATATACTTTCATTAATGACTTGATTATTCCCAATAATGCTGTGTTTCCTTCCATATACAAAGTATATAATTAGTCCTAATACAAGCCAAACTACGAATCTTATCCATGTAGCAGGTTTTAAACCAAGTATCAAATAAATACAAAAGATTATTGTAAGAATTGGTGTAAACGGAACACCTGGACATTTAAACTTTCTTTCTACATTTGGCATTGTTTTTCTTAAAACCATAATTCCTAAAGATACTAGTATAAATGCGAACAAGGTGCCTATATTACATAGTTCCATTATTATGTTAAGTGGAACGACTCCAGCAAGAATACAAATTAATACTCCAGTAATTATGGTACATAACCCAGGAGTACCATGTTTTTCATTTACATTCGAAAAAACTTTAGGTAAAAGTCCATCTCTTGACATAACCATAAAAATTCTAACCTGAGCATATAAAACACATAAGAGCGTAGAAATCATTCCTATTACCGCACCAACTCCAACAAGCGCAGAACCCCAGTTTATCCCAATATATGAAAGTGCACCTGGAAGTGCATTATTTATATCTATTTTGCTAAATGGTATTATACCTGTAAGCACTAAAGCAACAGACATATACAAAACTACTACGACACCAAAACATATCATAATGCCCTTTGGAACATCTCTTTCTGGATTTTTGGTTTCCTCAACTGCAGTTGCTATAGCATCAAAACCTATGAATGAGAAGAATATTATCGATGCTGCTGACATAACACCAGTTATTCCGTAAGGTGAAAATGGATGATAATTTGTTATCTTTATATGTGTTACTCCCAAAAATACAAATAAAAGTATCATAGTTATTTTTAATCCTACTATTAAATTATTTATTTTTGCACTTTCAGAAACACCTTTATACAAAAGCAAAGTTACTGCCAATGTGATTAAAACTGCTGGTAAATCTATAATTCCACCAGCCATTGGAGTTTTAGTAATAATACCAGGAATCTTCATACCGAAATTTGCAAATATACCAGTAAAGGTTCCTGACCAAGCAGATGCTACAGCAGCTCCTGCTACCAAGTATTCGAGCATTAAATCCCATCCTATTATCCACGCTATAATTTCCCCAAATGCAATATACGAATAAGAATACGTACTTCCAGAAACCGGGAACATAGAAGTTAACTCTGAATACGTAAGAGAACATAGTCCACTAGTTATTGCAGCTATTAAAAAAGAAATTATAACTGCTGGTCCAGCAAATTTAGCTCCCTGACCTGTTGCAACAAAAATCCCCGTACCAACAACACAGCCTATTCCTACAGCCGCAAGATCAAAACTTGTTAGCTTTTTTTTAAGCCCACTTTTACTAGCATCATTCCTAAAATTATATATTGTTTTTTTTCTGAATATTTCCAAGGATGTCTCCCCCCTAATTTGATTTTTGTATTAAAACTTCATTTAATCATTAATATATTTTTTAAAAAGTAGATTATTCTTTGGTATATTAATAATATTTTCTGTTCTTTTATTACATTTTAATACCGCGCGGTAAAATAGTCAATAATTTTATAAAAACCATTATTATGTATTTTAGTCCAATGTATTCCAAAATACCAATATTCAATGGATTATGGTACATAAATAGTTTGTAATGAAGCTAGTTTTACTATATACAACTAATCAATCTTGTACATAAAAAATCATTACAAATCAATTAAAAATTAAAAGATTTTAACTTGCTTCCATAGTTAAAGCTTTCAATCCTAACAAATTGAAAACATCAACTTCTAACGCATAAAGCAAGTTAAAATCCCTCACTATTATAATTAATTCATAATGATTTTATATTAAAAAACAAAATATCGTATACTTTTTATTTTTCAATTTTAAACTCCAAAATTGAATCTCCTTCTGTATATCTTAAAGAAAATTCTTTATCATCCTATCTAAAAAGGCGGATGTGTGTCAACCAGGTTTAAACGCATTATAATCCTTAGCTCATTGTTGAATTCGGACCTCCAATATCGAATGTAATATATCTTTTCATTTTATTTTCAACCTACCTCTATTAAATTTCTTTCCCGTTTGTTTCTATAACCTTTTTATACCAGTAAAAACTATTCTTTTTTATTCTTCTTAAATCCTTTTCTGAATATTCATCTCTATTTACATATACAAAGCCATATCTTTTTTTGTATCCGTTAAGCCAGCTTAATAAATCAGTAAAAGACCATGTACAATATCCTAAAAGTTCAACTCCATCCGTTATAGCTTCTCTACATGCTCTAATATGAGCTCTTAAATATTCTATTCTGTAATCATCATTTACGACATCATTTTCTTCAAGCTTGTCTATAGCTCCAAGTCCATTTTCTGTTATAAGTATAGGAAGGTTATATCTATCTGTAAGTCTTCTCATTGCAATTCTAAGACCATCTGGATCAATCTCCCAATTCCAAGCGGTAGTCTTAAGATACGGATTCTTAATAGAAGAAAACAAACCAGATTCAGGAGCTTCACAATCTAAATTATTAACAAGATAAGGATCAATAAAACGCCCATCTTCACTTTTCCTATCATTTTTATTTTCTGTACACGCTTTTACAGTTCCGCCATGATAATAATTAAGTCCTATAAAGTCTGGTTTTACAGATTGCAAAAGCTCCATATCTCCATCTTGTATATCAGGTGCAATTTGAAATTCTCCTAAATATTTCAAGATCGACTTAGGATATCTTCCAAAACAATATACATCAAGCCACCAATGATTAAAAAATTCTTCTGCATTCTGCTGTGCAAGTATATTATCTGGCTTACAATCATATGGATATACAGGTCCCATTCCAAAGCTTGGTCCGATTTTTCCATTTGGAACATATTTTCTAAATTCTTTTATAGCAGCTGCATTTGCAAGATTTACAATGTGATTAGCATTAAAATATCTTTTAATATCTGTTACATTTGGTGGATGTGCCGCAAATCTATATCCGAGCGATGTAAATACATTTTGTTCATTAAACGTAACCCAATATTTTACTTTTCCATTAAAATCTTTGTATAAAGCTATACAATAATTTTTAAAGTCATTAATTACTTTTCTTGATTCCCATCCACCATAAGTATCTTGAAGGGCTGCTGGTAAATCCCAATGATATAAAGTTAAAATAGGTTCTATATTATATTTCAAAAGTTCATCTACAAGATTTTCATAGAACTTAAGTCCATCTTTATTTAATTCTCCACTGCCATCTTTAAATATCCTTGACCATGAGACTGAAAATCTATATGCTTTAAGCCCCATTTCTGCCATTAGTTTGACATCTTCTTTATATTTATGATAATGGTCTACAGCTACATCTCCATTTGTATTTTCAAAAGTTTTTCCAGGAATTTTAGCAAAGTCATCCCATATGGACTTTCCTTTTCCATCTTCATTCCATGCACCTTCAATTTGATAAGCTGCGGAAGCTGAACCCCATAAAAAGTTTTCTGGAAAATCATCTAATTTTTTGTGTTTCATTTTTTTCACCTCTGCTTTTTAGATTTTCTTCTATCTCAATTAGTTATTTTTTCATAGCTAATACAGAAATATATATAGTCACTCCTAAAAAAATAAAATATTTAACTTATATATTATTTGTACCAAAATGCCACCTTCTGGGCATTTTGGTATATATGAATTTAAATAGTTGAAATAGAACATATTAAAACAAGAGCCTCTAAAATAAAGGATTTCTTTTATTTTAGCAGCTCTTGTTTTATATACAGCAAATTAAATTTATTTTATTTTACTTAAAACATTAAATTGATCCTTAAGCGAAACATACAAATCTTTATAAACTTCATAATACTTTTTATAAAGTTTACTATTTTCTTCATTTGGCTTTTGAGTACTTACTCTCTTTATAATGTTATCGCAAGCTTCAGGTATTGATGAGTATAGTCCAGCACCTTTTAAAGCTAATATTGCAACTCCCAAAGCTGGTCCTTCACTAGAATTAATAGTTGTAATTTCAGAATTAAATATATCAGCTTGAATTTGTCTCCAAAGAGGACTCTTTCCGCCACCACCAGATGCTCTGACTTCGTTTACATCGGCTCCCATGCCTTTTATAATTTCCATGCAATCATTTAAACTGTATCCTACACCTTCCATTACTGACCTTAACATAGCTCTTTTATCATGTCTAGAAGTAAGCCCAAAGAATACACCTCTTGCAAACGGATCAAGATGTGGAGTTCTTTCTCCCATAAGATATGGCAAGTATATTAATCCTTCGCAGCCTGCTTTAACCATTGCAGCTTCCTTATTTAAGATATCATATGCATCAATACCAGCAAGTTCAGCAGAATTTTTTTCTTCTGCACAGAAATTATCTCTAAACCACTTTAAAGACAAACCTGCTCCTTGAGTAACGCCCATTATATGCCAAGTATTAGGGACTGCATGACAAAATGTGTGAACTCTTCCTTTTTTATCTATGGTAACCTTATCAGTATATGCAAACACAACTCCTGAAGTACCTATCGTAGATGATACTATTCCAGGTCTAACAATTCCATTTCCTATGGCGCCAGCTGCTTGATCTCCAGCTCCTCCAACTACAATAGTATCTTGTGTAAGTCCTGTTAATCTTGATGCCTCTTTATTTACCTTTCCTGTAACGTCCTGTGATTCATATAATTTTCCAAGTAAACTTTTATCAATTTCAAGTTTATCTAAAACTTCGTCACTCCATTTTCTATTTGGCACATCTAAAAGCTGCATACCACTAGCGTCAGATACCTCACTGGCAAATTCTCCGGTAAGCATATACCTTATATAATCCTTTGGCAAAAGTATTTTTGCAGTTTTGGCGTATATTTCTGGCTGATGTTTCTTTACCCACATTATTTTTGATGCAGTAAAACCAGTAAGAGCTGGATTTGCAGTTATTTCTATTAATCTTTCTCTTCCAACTTTTCGTGTTATTTCATCACATTCTTCGCTTGTCCTCTGGTCACACCATATAATAGATGGTCTAAGAACCTCTCCATTTTTATCCAGCATAACAAGCCCATGCATCTGACCAGACAATCCTATTCCCTTAATATCTTCAGCCTTCACATTACTCTTTGAAATCACTTTTCTTATGCTAAGTACTACAGCATTCCACCAATCCTTTGGATTCTGTTCTGCCCAACCTAACTCTGGCTGTGAAAGTGGATACTCTTCAAGTGCACTTGCGATGCTTTCTCCCCTTTCATCAAACAATACTGTCTTAGTTCCTGAAGTTCCTATATCTATTCCTAAAACATAAGCCATAAAGACTCCTCCTTATATAATTTTTTCTTCTATAGAAAACGCCGATGTTATTGGGAGTAATGCCGCTCCTATTACAGAAGAATCCTTTTTAAGCTTCGACGTTAGAAGCTTCATATCCCCCTTAGAGTAAAAGCTATTCTCTATAAATATTTTTTCTTTAAGCTCTTTCATATAATATTTTTCATACTTACTTATTTCCCCACCCAAAACTATATAATGCGGATCTAGAGTAAGCTCAATATTTTGAATTCCAACTGCAAGCATGTTAAGATAGTCATCAAAATATTGTTTATATTTTTCATTATCAGAACTTAATGCTTTAAAAAATTCCGATAAATTTTTAACCTTTTTATCGCTTATTTCATTAAACCCCTTCAAAAGTGCTTTTTCAGAAACATACATTTCCCAACACCCAGTTTTACCACACTTACATCTTTTTCCGTTTGGCATTATTGACATATGACCAAACTCTCCTGCTCTCTTATTTTTCCCTTTATACAAACAACCATTCACTACAATTCCTGTACCTACTCCACTAGTAACAGAAATATAAACAAGATTTCTATCATCTTTAACTATTCCAACACTAAGCTCTGCTAAAGCTGCTGCATTTGCCTCATTTTCTATAAACATTGGCATGTTAAAATAATTTTGAAACTCTTTAAAATTTACATTTCTTATCCCTATATTAGGTGCAATTTCCAAGAGGAACTTTTCCTCATTTACAGTGCCAGGAAGAGAAAAACCTATACCAAGTATCTTATCCTCTTTAATATTCTCTGCTTTTAGCGCTCTTTTTACACATTCCGAAATTTCTTCCATAATAGCTTTAAAATCTTTAAGGCTATCAATCAAAAATTCCTCATCATATTTTATTTCAAGATCTAGATTCGTAAGCACAACTCTTGCCTTTTCTGGATTAATATCAACTCCAAAAGCATATCTACTATTCTTAAGAAATCTTACAATAACAGGCTTTCTACCACCTGTTGAATCTGCCACTCCACATTCTTCTACAAGTTCATCCTTTATTAATTCATTTACATTTGATATTACCGTAGGTATACTTACATCCAATTCCTTTGCTATAATCTGCTTAGTAAGCTTTTTTTTCTTGTAAAGCAAATTTAATATTCTACCCTTATTGCGATTTTTTTCTACATTAAACATTATTTATAACACCTCATGACAGATTATAATCTAAAAATTGTTTATAGACAATCACTAATTTTAAAATATACTTCTAATTAAATTTTTTGCAACTTATTCATATGTTGTGCTAACTTATGTTTATATTTTATCATATCTTTTAGTCTTTTTAAATATATTTTATAAAGTATTTTTAATAAGTTTTACTCCTTGTCTATATTAATAAAATATAATAATGCAATCCATAAAATTTCTAGTTGCAAAGATAAAATATACATCTTTCTCCTTTCTTTTCTCTTCCAAAATAAAATCTTTAATGCTATCATATGTTTATAGCTTAAAGATAAAACGATATCCGTGTAACGCTTAATTTATATATGTTTAAAGAGGTCTTAATATGAATAAAAAAAATAACTTTAAAATTATCACACCAAACATCACAGAAAATCTTGATAACATATCTCATGATATTTCATTGAGAGAAGATTCACTTATTGAATTAAAATTTATTGAAAATATAACAATAGAAGGCCAAAATGCGAAAAAAATTTGCATGAAGGAAATTATCTTCAAAAATGTTGTGTTTAAAAACAATGATTTTAATAGTGCTGATTTAACTGATGTTAGGTTTGAAAAATGCGACCTATCAAATGCTGATTTTACAAATGCAATCATGTGCAGAGTCGAATTTGTAAACTGCAAAATAACAGGTATTAATTTAACTGAATCAGGTCTAAGAAATGTATTATTCCAAAACTGCATTGGAAAGTATTCACTATTTCGTTTTTCAAAATGCACTCAATTACTTTTTAAAGATTCCATGCTTATAGGCTCAGATTTCTACAAATCAACCTTTTCAAAAATAGTCTTTGAAAATTGTAATTTGATGGATTCTGAAATGTGTGAAACAAAGCTTAACGGAATTGATTTAAGCACTTGTGAAATAGATGGTATCAATATAACACTTGATAGTTTAAAGGGCTGCATAATTCGTCCTGACCAACTAATGTGCTTTGCCAGCGTTTTAGGCGTTGTTATAAAAGAAACATACTAGGGATTGATGTTTTATTTCACTTATTTTGAACACAAAATGGACTTGAAATTTTCAAGTCCATTTTGTGTTAATATCTGGTGAATTCGCTGTTAATCTTAAAGCCTAAATTAGGAGATAAACCATTAACCTTTTCAAGAACTCTGCTTTTATTATCTCCACTTAAAGGAGTTGGGCAATAATCATTTAATTTATCTACAGAAGATACGCTGAAAGGTATTACCCTAACACTTGATTGTGAAATGGTATTATTATGGAAATCAAATTTTGCTTGAAGTACAAAAGTATCCTTATCCTTTGGATTTGAATTTCCTCCAAAGCAAAAATTTCCAAGGCTATAACTTATTATCTTACCTTTATACCTTTCAATTCCTTGTATTACATGTGGATGATGACCTATTACCAAATCTGCACCATTGTCTATTGCAAAATGTGCTATTTGCTTTTGCTCAGAATTCGCATGGTAGCTACCTTCAGTTCCCCAGTGGAAGCTCACAACTACAATACTAGCCCCTTTGCTTTTTAATTCCTTTATATCATTTTTAACCTTATCCATCTTATCATCATCATAGCTCCATGCCTGATAACCTAAAAACCCTATTTTATTTCCTTTAACTTCTTTAATCCATTTTTTATCGTCTCCAAAATAGCTTATATTGTACTTTTTTAGTGCAGTAATTGTATCTTCAAAACCTTTTTGAAGATAATCTCCAGTATGATTATTGTCTATATCAACTCCATCAATTGAACCCTTTTTTAGAGACTGCGCAAATTCTGGCGGTGCTTTAAATGTATATGTTTTTTTACTACTAACATCAGAATTTGTAAAAACAGTCTCAAGATTTGCAATTGTTATATCATCTGCTTTAAAAATGCCAACTGCATTTTTAAACAAATATGAATAATCATTGTTTTTATTTTTAACTACTGTCACAAGTGATGTAGACTGATCAAATTTAGGATCCGTTCCTATGGTACAATCTCCAACAAAACTCAATAGCACGCTCGTATTTGGATTTTTTTTTGCCTCACCAGTTTTTGGTGCTGTAGAATTTCCATTTTGAGTATTATTGATACTTAGATTATCGATATTCATAATATTCTTTCTAAAATATCCATATTTATATGTAAAGAAAAATATTATAAAAATTGATGTGACACACAAAACTATCTGTGCAAATATACTTTTATATGAATACTTATTTTTATTACTCATAATAATCACGCCTTTTATGTTTATATATTTAATTTTATACACTTATATATGTATTGTAAATAAAATAAATAATATATATAAAAACTGTTGTCAAAATAATCTAAATGTGTTATATTATTAATAGATAATAATTATTAATAAGTAATTATTATTTTCAACCATTTTGTTTATACTATGTATGTTATTAATATTTATAGATATCGGAGTTGATCATTATGAAAGAAGAAAAGGAACTAGATTTAGCCATAATTGGTGCTGGTGCTGCTGGTCTTACAGCTGGTTTATATGCATCAAGATCAAAGCTTAACACTTTAATATTTGAAAATGGTCTTATTGGAGGACAAATTAGAGAAACCTTTTCCGTAGAAAATTTTCCTGGTTTTAATGCTATTTCAGGCTCAGAACTAGCCGATAAAATGCAAGAGCAAACTGTAAAATCAGGCGCTAATATAAATGAATTTGAAAGCATAGAAAAGGTTAAACTAACTGATGAAGAAAAAATAATAGAAACAGATAGCGCAATATATAAACCTAAATCAGTAATTATTGCTACCGGATCAAAAAGTAGAAAACTTCCAGTACCCGAGGAAGAAAAGCTTCATGGAAAGTGCATACATTACTGCGAACTATGTGATGGAGCAATGTATGAAGGAAAAGACTTAATAGTTGTTGGCGGTGGTAATTCTGCAATTGATGCGGCACTATTTTTATTAAAATATGCAAAAAATATCACAGTAGTTCATCATTCTGAAAAGCTAAAAGCTCAAAAAATCAATCAAGATGAACTATTTAAACATAAAAATGTAACTTTACTACTAAACACTGAAATAACTCATGTACTTGGAGATAATACAATTGAAAATATTACAACCGAAAATAGAAAAACTGGTGAGTCTGGCACTTTAAAGGCAGATGGAATCTTTGTATATATAGGCAACAAGCCTCAAATAGAACTTTTTAAAGAAAGTTTAACTTTATCAGAGTCTGGTCACATTAAAACAAATGAAAAACTTGAAACTAACATAAAAGGTGTTTTTGCCGCTGGAGATGTTAGAGAAAAAGAAGTAAGACAGCTTACAACTGCTGTTAATGATGGTTCTATTGCTGCATTAATGGCTGAAAAATATATAAAAGGATTTTAAAGGAGGAATTAATTATGGTAAAAGTATATTCTACACCAACTTGTCCTTGGTGCTCAAAAGCAAAATCATACTTAAAATCAAAAAATATAGATTTTGAAGATTTAAATGTTCAAGAGGATTTAAACGCAAGAGAAGAAATGCTTAATTTATCAAAACAGTCAGGTGTTCCAGTTATAAATATAGATGGAAATATAATTGTTGGTTTCGATAAGCCTGCTATAGACAATTTACTTTTTAATAAATAGATGGAGGTATTTATATGAAGAAATATGTATGCATAGTATGTGGTTATATTTATGATCCAGCTCAAGGAGATCCAGATAATGGAGTGCAACCAGGAACAGCTTTTGAAAATATACCTGATGATTGGACTTGTCCGCTTTGTGGCGTTGGCAAAGATCAATTTGAAGAAGTTGAAGAATAGTATTTTTTAATATTAAAAAGTTGATAAATTTAAGGTATTACATTATTAAAATTCTAAAAGTCTTTAATAAATCGCTGTTATTACAATAAATTTAAAGCTCCAAGTAATTTAGTAATGTAATACCTAAATTTAATTTAAAGCTGTCATATACATCTACTAACTCTCCATTGTGTAGATATATATGCAAAATACATCTTAGGTTATGTTTACTAACAACTTATAAAAAAAGAATTCACAGGATACATAATCCTATGAACTCTTTCATACTAAAAAATTGCTTTAAATAATTATTTTTAATATTTACTTGCGAGTAAAATCACTGTAGTTAGTTACAGAATAATCTTTCAGATATAATTCAACTCCACATATTTTATTTCCATTTGCATCCTTGCAAGTTACTGCCCCTATACCAACTTTATTTTTTTCATCATCTAATTCCATTGTAGCAACTTTATCAAAAAGCCCATTTTTCTTTAAAAAGCTTTCAGCTGCTGCTTTAGCTTTAGTTTCATTAAATTCCAAGTTTCTCATTGGAGTTACTCCATCAATGGCATTCATCCATGCAACTTTCCCATCGCTTACATACATAGCAACATCATAACGTTCAGACATTGGCCTTGAATATAAGCTATCGGTCAATTTTTTAACATATCCATTAATGTCCTTGCCATCAAATGTAATATCTTGTCCCTTAGGTAACTTAGTCACATCAACATCAAAGCTAACTTCTACAGTTTCAGGTACGTTTTTATAATTATTTCTAAATACATGTATTTGCAATGCATCCTTTTGTATTTTCTCATCCATATTTACGCCCATATATTGATTAATATAGCTTTTAGCAATCTCAATAGCTTTTTCATCGCTAGTTTTTAATCCATTAACATCTAGCAAAGCTTTATTACTTTCTCCCTGACTTACTTTAGCAGTTGCTAATTTAACAATATTTCTAGTAGCATTTTCTGTATTTTGCCTTGCAGCTGCCATAACTGATGTGCTTGTCAATGTAACTACTGCAGCTAGTAAAACTCCCATTAAGCTTTTCTTATTCATAATATAAATTACCTCCAAAAACTTTTTCTTGCCGAATTCGACTACAATACTATAATAAACCATACGTGTATTTAAATTTTCTCCTATTTGCAATTAAATTGTAAATACATAGTTACAGTTTTTTTGTTTCTTTAAACTTAACCATCACAATAGTTCCAACTCCAAGTTCACTTTGCACTTTAACTTCAGCATTATGTATTCTAGCAATTTTATCACATATTGAAAGACCAAGTCCCACTCCATTGTTTCTTCTATCCCTGGCTTTATCAACCATATAAAATGGTGAAAATATTCTTTTCACATCCTCTTTAGGTATTCCGATTCCATGATCCTCAATTTCGATAAATGGATTGCCGTTCAGATATGCTCTTACACATATCTGACTATTAGGTTTGGAGGCTTTAATAGCATTATCAATAAAGTTTCTCATAAATATAAAAATAAGTTCTCTATCCAATAATATATCTATTTCTTCTGAAGAAATTATAAGTTCTATATTTTTTTCCTTTAATCTTGGAAGCATAGAGGCTTCTATTTCTTTTAAAATCCCTTTAATATTGTATTTTCTCATATTAGGTCTTTCTTTTCTAAGTACAATTAAATCCATTAACTTTGAAGACATCTTTTGAAGACGCTTTCCTTCTTTATAAACATAATTTAAAGAATTTAAGGTTTCCTCATCAAAATCTTTATTTGTTATAAGATAGTCTGTATAACCTATAATTGATGTAAGCGGACTTCTAAGTTCATGAGATAAATCATCTATAAATTTTTGCTTATCCTCAGAGCTTTCCTTTAATGTATTTATGTTATTTTGAATCACACCTGCCATATAATTAAAGTTATTCGCTAAAGTTCCAATTTCATCTCTGGTACTAATATTAACCCTCACATTAAAATTGCCATCTGATATCTCCTTAGTTGATTTTATTAGTTTATTAACTGGACTTATAATAATTTTACTAAGTATCATCATAACAATCACTAAAGTTATACATACAAAAATATTTAGTTTTATTAAAACATTATACAAATACCTGTAATTCCTATATACTACTGATATTTCCTTTATGTATGAAATCATATAACGCATACCATCTACATTTACTACTTTATTTACATATAAATAATTCTTATCGCTTATCTCTTTTATCTCATAAGTCACCTTGTTATTAGGTATATGCCAATCATTTTTATGTTTTATTATTCCTTTTCCAAAACTATCATATATAACCTTATTATTAGCATCAAATATCTGAAAATAGCTTTTCTCATTTGATACATATCTTATATAAGAAATAATAGCAGAATCTATATTATTCTTATCATCATTATTCTTCATATAAATAAGCTGCATTCTACCGACAATGTCAACGGAATCACAAAATCTATTTTGCTCATTTATTCCAGAATCAATTTCACTTTGCAAATCTATTTTAAAACTTCTATTTATTAAATATATAGTTGACGGAACAAAGAAAACTTCAAAGACAACTAGTGTGCATATAAAAATTTTTTCCCAAAGTTTCATTTATTCCTCCAGTCTATATCCTAATCCAAATATAGTCTTTATTTCATTTTTCAAATCTAACTTTTTTCTTATCCTTTGTATATGATTATCTACAGTTCTTGTTTCGCCATAATAATCATAATTCCATACATTCTCAAGTATTTTTTCTCTAGTTAAAACACTATTTTTATTTTGAATTAAAAACAAAAGTAGTTCAAACTCCTTTAAAGTAAGATTAACATCTCTGCCATCTACCTTAACTTTTCTCTCATCTACATTTATCTCTATATTTTTATATAAAAATATATTACCTTTTTTACTGTAATGCCTTAACGTATTTTCAATTCTAGCCAAAAGCTCAATTCCTTCAAAAGGTTTAGTAATATAATCATCAGCTCCTAATTTTAGACCATAAACCTTGTCAACAACCGAAGCTTTAGCTGTCAAAAAAATAGTTGGGATATTTAATTTTTTAACCTTTTGAAAAATAGTAAAACCATCAATCTTGGGAAGCATAACATCAAGTAGAAGTAAATCAAATTTTCCATTTTTAATAAGTTTTAAAGCTTCCTCACCATCATAAGCTTGTATACTTTTATAGTTTGATATATTTAAATTAAGCTTTATTAAATTTGAAATTGCAGTATCATCTTCAACAATTAATATCTTTATCACTGTTAGCTCACCCTTTTAATACTTTATTAAATAAAATTATCTTACGCTCCATAAATATGAAATTCAAAAATATTTTTTGCATAAAATATACCAGATTTATTATACACCTTAACTCTCTGCAAAACATATATAATTTGTATATAAGTTGTAATATTTAGTTGATTAATAGCAAAACATGTAACATTTTTACATAAAAAAATCTGTATAAATTTCATACAGAGAAAATATAGTGGAATTCATACAGATTTTATAGCTATAAATTAATATTATTACAATATTTCAATCATTAACTGCATAATCTTTTTTTATAATTTTTAATACGTTACTGGTCAGTATTTGGAATTTGTCAATAAATTTATTTAAAGCATATCCTGCAATAAAACAAAACATTATTTCAGCAATATCACCTACAAATTTATTACCAATCAACTTAGTAAGATTTAAATACGTCAATATCTGCATCTCTACTAAATAAACCTCATATGAAATATTTCCTATAGATTTTAAAAACTTACTCATAAAACCTAATGATTGTAATAAAACTCCTAAAAATATAAAAATCATGGATACATTAATATCATATAACCAATAATATTCACTATTGCCTGAAAATACATAATGACTACTAATGCTGCCAATAACTAACACTATAATAATAAGTTTGTACATGTCTTTATTTAATAACTCTATTATATTTCTTTCATAAGTTGCAACTAAAATTCCAAAAGGAAACGAAATAAAGTGAAGAGAATACTGCCAAGATAAATCACCTATTGGGCTTATGAATTTTGATACTTTAAATAAATATGAAAAACAAAATAATAAGATAATGCTTATTTTTTTGTGTTTGCTATATCTATAAATAATAAAGAAAATAGCATACCATAACAAAATAAAAGATATATACCAATATGTTCCATCTAGTGTTCTTTTCGTATCAAACCCAGTAAAAAAAGTTATTATTCTATGTATAGAGTAATTAGATTTTTCTCCGTATATTCTCCACACTAATTCAAGTAAAACAACAATTATAAGTGGTGTATATATTTTCTTAAGTCTTCTTAATATAAAATCAATACCAACCCCTCTTTTTTTATATGATTTATAAACACCATAACCAGACAACATTAAAAAAATATCTACACCAATTGCTCCAAAATTTCCAATAGCCTTTGCATCAAAATAATACATTAATTTCATGTGCGCTAATATAACAAAAATGATAGCTACTCCCTTTAATTGAATTGTAGAATCTTTATCCATAAAAACTAATTTATTATATTCGTAGTTATTACAAGATGAAATTAATATAAAAAATAACAGCACGGCTAAAATTAAACTTAATTCCAACTTTAGACCTCCATATCATTAGTTTTACAATCATTATATGCTATAAATGTGTAAGGTGAATATTCTATTTGCAATTAAAGTGTAAAATTAATTGTATTGATTAAACACCCTTTTAACTACAAAATAAAACTATTTACCCTACATTTTAACTATTAAATATCGATAATAAAAAAGGATTTTGCAATAAAATAAAGAATATTTAATTATTATAGTATTTTTCTTTTTTATAGTGGGGTTGGAATATTTATGGAAAGTTTTATGGACGAGCTTCAAGACCAAAAGGTTATTTCTAAGAATGACGTTTTAATTCTAAAACAATATATAAACAAAAAATATAGTAATTATACTCAAGTTCAAAAGCTAAACGTTTTAACTTCATCTATACATCAAATTCTAGATAAGAATATTGATGGAATAGAAAAAGAATATACCGCTAAGCTTAAGCAAGATCTTCTAAAAAGTACCTTATTAAAAAACGGAAAGACAATTTTTCTCATAGATATATTCAACACATGCATTTCCAAAAAAGATGCTGAATTTAATTTCTATGAAAGTGTTTTAAATTGGGTAAATTCTAAGGTAGAAAACAAAATTTCTATATCAGAATTTAAAAAATTTGATATAGAGCTATCTCCTATTAAAGAGGATAATTCGGAAATTAATTTAGATACTCAAAATGTCCCTGTAGAAACTTTAGTACCTGAAACCATACCTTTAGTTATAAACCAAAAGAAGCTAAAAACAATCCTTAATTCAAAAATATTTAAAGGTTCTATTTGTGCTTTATTTGTGATTACCATTGCTCTTTACAATTCTTATGCTATTAAAAATATCATAAATACTTCAAAAGCAAAAAATATAAAAATTACTTTTAAAAAAACAGCCAAAAAATCCGAAGCTTTTATTGCTTCAGCTAAATTACCCAATTCTAATTTACCTAATTATTTTAGCTATAAAAATATAAATGAAAACTCTTTAAAAAAATATTTACACAATAAAAACTCTTTATTAGAACAGGAACCTTATTTTTCAACAATACTTGGAGTGGCAAAAGAATTTAATTTGAATCCGCTTGTTTTATTCGCAATTACAGGCCAAGAGCAAGACTTCGTACCAGCTAATGAACAATATGCAAAGAAAATAGTAAACAATCCCTTTAATGTTTTCCACAGCTGGCAAGAATATAATACCAACCTTAAAGATGCTGCCGAAATAGCCAGCAGAACTGTAATTAATTTATGCAAAGATAGGCCAAAAACTGAAGAACCTTTTCACTGGATAAATAGAAAATACGCTGAGGACCCCAAATGGGGAGAAGGAGTTCTTAAGCTTTACAATGAACTTGAAAAAAACAATGCTAAATGATGCATCTATATAAACGGATTAAAATATCTGGTTCCTCTATGTAAATTTAGACCAAGCGAAATAGCAAACAAAATAACGCCAACAGCAATTATTAAAAAATCATTCTTTTTAAACTTTCTTTCCTTGTACCAAGTACGCTTTTTATTATTTCCAAAAGCTCTAAGTTCCATGGCACAGCTAATAGTTTCTATCCTATCAAGACTTGAAAATATTAAAGGCATAAGTATAGAAATAGCATTTTTTATTCTTCTCGTAAATTTTTCTTTAGAAGACATATCTATTCCTCTAGCTTGCTGTGCAAATGATATATCATGATATTCTCCTTGAATTTCTGGTATATATCTCAAAGTAAGTGAAACTGCATATGCAATTGAATAACCAACTCCTATTTTATTTAACGAGGCAGCAAACTCACTTGGATCTGTAGTTACAATAAATAAAAGTGCCATAGGTAAGGTTACAAAATACTTAATTGCAATATTAAATTGATAAAATAACTGTTCCTTTGTAAAATAATAACTTCCTGCTATATGAAGCAGATTATGTCTGGTTCCATATATTTTCACACCTTGATAAGGCGCAAATGCAAAAATAAGTATGGTATTTATAACTAAAAAGAAAAGTATAAAATATATTACAAAAGACACATCCTTAAATCTTATTTTCGAAAATCTAAATGCAATTCCGCCTACTATAACAAGAGCTACTAAAAGCCTTGTATCATATGTAATCATAGATGCTGCTACCCAGAATATAAAAAATATTAACTTTGCAGCACCAGTAAATCTATGTATTGGAGTATCTTTTTTTATATAAGATAACATAGCGTTATTCATGCTCATATTTTTCTATTCCCCCTATCATAATCTATAAATGCTTTCACAAAACTTTTAGGCTTATCCATATTTAACTTAATTGCTAACTCAAATATAGAGGTTGTCTTAAGATTTGCAGCTTCTATTACTTCACTATTAGTCAAAACATTTATAGCTGTATCATCAGCAATTTTACTTCCTTTAGAAAAAACTATAGCATGCTGTGTATATTCAAGCATTAAATGCATATCATGAGTAATCATAACAATAGTAACACCCTTTTTATTAAGTTCAACCAAAAAATCCATTATCTCTGTATAATGCTTAAAATCTTGTCCCGCTGTTGGCTCATCCAAAATTATAAGTTCAGGATTCATGACCAATATAGATGCTATTGTAACTCTTTTTTTCTGACCAAAACTAAGCGCTGATATGGGCCATTTTCTAAATTCATATAGACCACAGATTTTTAAAACTTCATTGACTTTTTTTGTTATTTCTTCTTTTGGAACCATCTTTATTGCTAAAGCAAATGCAACCTCATCAAACACCATTACCTTTGAAATCATTTGATTAGGATTTTGCATAACCATGCCTATGTACGAAGAACGTTCTTTAATTGTATCTTTGGCTATATCTCTTCCATTAAACAGTATACTTCCCGACTGAGGTTTATGAAGTCCACATATTATTTTAGATATAGTTGATTTTCCCGCTCCGTTTTTTCCAACTATACTCACCATTTCACCTTTTTTTATTTTAAATGATACATCTCTAAGCGTTGCCTTTTCAGAAGTATATCCAAAAGAAATATTTTTAAGTTCCAAAATCGTGTTGCCATTTTCCTCTTCATTATTATATGGTAATCCTTCATACCAATTGATTACCTTATCCCTGCAATTTTTAAGTTTTATAGTATTAATATGCTCAGGCTGCATGTCACCAGTAATATCACACCCCGCATACTTTAAAGCTGTTATGTATAAAGGCTCTCTTATTCCACAAGCCTGTAAAATATTTGAGCACAAAAGCTCACCTGGAGTCATATCCGCAGCAACTTCTCCATCATTTATAACAATTATTCTATCTACATCTGAACTTAAAACATCCTCAAGTCTATGTTCTATTATAATTATAGTTTTATTCTCTTTTTTTTGCAGATCATCTATTAATTTAACTGCATTTTTACCTGACAGCGGATCTAAATTTGCAAGTGGTTCATCAAATAAAAGTATATTAACTTCATTTACCATTACGCCTGCAAGGGTAACTCGCTGCTTTTGTCCACCTGAAAGCTTTTGTGGCGACGAATCTATAAATTCCTTCATATCAACTATACTAGAAACTTTAGAAACTCTTTCTATCATCTCTTTTTGAGGAACGCAGTCATTTTCAAGTTTAAAAGCTATATCCTCTGCAGCAGTAAGTCCTATAAATTGGCTATCAGGATCTTGAAGTACAGTACCACAATATTTTGATATTTCTGGTATACTCATCTCTTTCGTCTCATGCCCCATTACTTTTAAGCTTCCAGTTATTTTTCCTTTATAATGAAAGGGTGAAAGACCATTAATGCAATTAGTTATTGTACTTTTCCCTGATCCAGATGGTCCGACTATTAAAACTTTTTCTCCTTCATATATAGTAAGATTTATATTTTTTAATGTTGGCTTCGCCTGAACTTTATACTGAAATCCAAAATTCTCGAATTCAATTACCTTTTTTCTCACTTATATCACCTACCTAGTTATGTGCAAAAAAAACAAGTGCCTTTATTATAATATCACATTTAAAGACACTTATTTAACTGTTTCACTAATTTTATTTACTCTTCTTTATTCAAACTTCCAGTCTTTGTCCTAGTTTTAGCATAAGTAAATAGTAGTATTGTACCTATTATTCCTACTGTAATCATATTTGCGACACCTGCTGCAATTCCTTGAATGAAAACTTTATTTACTGGCTCGCCATACATCACTATATCTAAAGTTGGTGCTACTAAAAACCATGCAATTGCATTTCCAATAACTTGTATAACATTAAATATAATTGCTTGTTTAAACCCAAATAAACCTTCTTCAATATTTATTTTTCTAGCTGCAATTCCTACTATTGCTCCAAATATTCCTGAAGATAGCTCCCAACTAAACCAAATCTGTCCATAAAAAATAGAATCTTTTAATACATGTCCTATTAGTCCTATAAATAAGCCTGCAATTGGTCCAAATATAACAGACATAATTGATAAAAATGCATAGGTTGTTTCTATATTAGTATTCGGAATACCAGATGGGATAGAACCAAAACGTCCTAATATTATAAACACTGCTGCTCCAATACCTATAGCAACAACCGTTCTAATTGGTAATTTACTTTTTTCCATATTTATCCCTCCATTATAAAAAAATAAAAACTGCAATTCAATAAGAAAAGCAGTTTTTTTAACAAATTTACATTTTCTTATCTTGCAAATTATTTTGCAGGAATTAACACCATACACTAAACATGCTGGTTGTCGGGTTTCACAGGGCCAGTCCCTCCGCCACTCTCGATAAGATTTATTTAATACTCATTAAGTATATCATTTTTTTAACTTATGTCAAATCTATCCTTATTCGCTCTTGGCAATTGCTGAATATTTAACGCTTCCCGCAGTAAAAAACGCTAGTGCAATAAGTATTAAAATAATGGTATTAGGAAAGATTCTAAAATTTTTAATGCTATCCATAGCCCAATAAAAAGGTGTAATTTTCATAAGGATTTCACCTAAAGGGAATTTGCCTTTCTCACTTATCCCTATAAAATAGATAGTAAGCATTAATAGGTTTATTAACACTACTATAAGTGCTCCCATTTGAAATTGTTCAGACATTCGTGACGCCATTATTGCTGTAGCTATAGATATCATACTTATTAAAATTATATTTAAAACTTCAAATGCAAAGCTTTGAAAACCATATTTAAAAACTAAATTTATTACAAAAAGGGAGCCTATAGAGGCTGCAGATTGAACTATTACCATTGATAGATATATACTGCCTAATATACTATACTCATTATTTGCTGTAGAAGAAACTCTCTCTAATATTTTCTCCTTCTTAAGACTTATTAAATCTTTACCAAACAAGGTTGAGTTAATAATCATAAGATACATAATGTTTAATACAGGAAAAAGTTTATCCTCTCCTATTGATTTATCGGTTTTTTTGTAATCAATATGTATAATATTCTTTTCTATTTCACTTTCATCTTTAATAATATTGCTTTCCTCTAAAACATTAACCTTCATAATTTCTTTTATACTATTTTTTAATCTATTTTCAAATTCATTGTTAATATTTCCAGCTTGAAGCTTATAAACATTAACTACAGGTTTTAATTTTTCATTAGCGCTTTTAGAAAAATCAGCTGGCAGCTCGTATACAGCTGTATATTTATTATTTTTTAAGTCTTCTAAAGCTTCAATCTTATTTTTATAAGTCTTACCTATTTTTAATTCTTTAATAAGCTTATTGCCATATGCACCTCTATCTAAATTGATTACTGCAATTTTACCATTAGAAGTTTCGCTTTTATTATCTCCAGTAAAATACACAAAGCCTGTAAGAAGTATTGGCACAAAAAACATGAACACAATATTTTTATTATTCTTAAAGTATCTTTTACAATTAGCTAGTAAAACCATAATAAAACTCATATACTAAGCAGTCTCCCATCTAATTTTTATCTTAAAAAGAGCTATAATATAAATAACTATAGAAAAAATAATCATGTAAGCTAAATTTTTTTCTATACTGCTAAAAGAATTAAAAAGCATGCATTTTTTATACGTATCCGGTACTATATTTAAAAAAGCAAGTTTAGATACTTTTATATAAAGCCCATTAGAAACCTCCTGAATTGGAACAAAGGTTTCTCCAAAAAATGTTTGAAAAAAAAGCAAAGCTGTAAGAATAGGTATTGAAAATTCATCGTTAAAAAAGGCTATAATAAATCCTGAAAAGCTTGTTATTAGTAAACTTTGACAAATAAGTACAACTGCTAAATTTATAAAATTACACCCTCTAAAAGCAAAACCAGTTACAATAAGTGTCAATATATATACAGCTCCAAAAATTATGCTGTACTCAAAATAACATATTAATGTTGTATTAAATAATTTTTCTTTCCTCATAGGCATAGCCATAAGCCTTTTAAATATACCATCTTTTTTCTCTTTCTTATAAGAAGCGGCTATGTTTACAGCTATTGCTACAATAATATAACTAATTAGAGTAGCACTTAAGGTTTCATAGGAATTTAAAGTCTTTTTAGATTTTACAAATTTGCTTTTAAGTATTTTTTGAGAATATATATTATTTAAAGCAGCGTTTATTTTCTTCTTATTTTCTGCGCTTAATAAGTCCATGTTATTTGAAATAATCTTATTTTCAGTAATAATTTTTCCATAACTACTTATGATACTGTTAATGGTATCTTTATCATCTTGTAGTACATTAAATTTTCCACTAACTGTTATCGTAACACTGCCGAGCTTAGTTATTTTTTCTTCATACCCCTTTGGTATTTTAATAGTGATTTCTCCATTTTTAACTATCTTAACTATCTTATTTATATCCGAATTTTGAAAAATTTCTTTGAACTCTGCAGACCCTCTGCTATGATCTTCATCAATTATAGTTATATTAATTTTATCAATTTGGGTTTTAGGACTATATATATCTTTATAAAAATACCCAAGACAACTAACAATCAGAACAGGAAAAACAGCATATGCTAATAGTATCTGTTTCCAACTTGCAACTACTCCCTTAAGGGCTATAATAATATTACTCTTAATTGACATATATTTCATCCTCGTACATCTAATCTCTTAAATTTTTACCTGTAATGGCCAAAAAAACCTCTTCCAAAGAAGCCTCTTCGAGATTAAAACTTTTTATTTTTTTATTTTCTTTTGAAAAAAGCAAAAGCAGCTCCTCTATTTTAAATTTACTTTCATCCATAAATATCTTAATTTCTTCGTTTTCAAAAAAAACATCTTTTATACCACTTAACTCCTTTAATCTTAACAATAACTGGTCATTAAAATCACTTACCTTTAGTCTTATAGTCCCATGTACACTTGCCATAGCTTTAATTTCTGATTTTGAACCATAAGCAACTTCATTTCCTAAATCAAGGATAAATATATTATTACATAGAGTTTCAACCTCCTCCATATAATGCGAAGTATAAATTATCGTGGTTCCATCCTCTTTATTTATTCTTCTTATAAATTCAAATATACAATTTCTTGACTGTGGATCTACCCCTACTGTAGGCTCATCCATTATTAAAATTTTAGGCTTATGCATAATTGCTACTGCAAGATTGAGTCTTCTTTTCATTCCTCCAGAAAACTTTTTTACCTTATCCCTTTTTCTCTCTGTAAGTCCAGTTACAGAAAGTGCCATATTGATTCTATCCTTTAAAAGTTTTCCAGAAAGTCCATAATATGCTCCAAAATACATTAAATTATCATATGCTGAAAACGCATCCATAATAGCAAGCTCTTGAGGAACAAGGCCTATCATATTTTTTGCTTCTACAATATCATTCAAAATCGAATATCCACCAAGTTTTACATCTCCACTATTAGGTTTTATAATTCCAGACATTATATTAATCAAGGTTGATTTTCCTGCGCCATTAGGTCCTATAAGACCAAATATATCACCTGATTTAACATGAAAAGAAATATTATCTAAAATAAGCTTATCATTAAAACGTTTAGTAATATTATCAACCTTAACCTCGTTGTTCATAGTATCCACCTCATATATATCTTACAAAATATCAGCATATTTTTATAGTGCACATGGTAACTAAAAAAATTACTTAAGTAACTATATTGTTTTTAAATGCAAAAATTGTAAGTTGAGTTCTATCTCTAAGCTCAAGTTTCGAAAGTATTGCACTTATGTTATTTTTTATAGTTCCCTCCGTTAAATAAAGCTTTTCTCCTATTTCTTTATTAGAAAAACCATTTGCAACTTCCTTTATTATACTAATTTCCTTTTCACTCAAATCATAGGATTTTTTTATTTTATCTATTGAGCTTTTTTGGCTATACTCTACATTTTCACTTATAATTTTTGAAGCAACCTCTGGATTAATAACTACATTTCCTTTCATACATGCCTTTATTCCCTCATAAATAAGGTCATAATCACTATCCTTTAATATATAGCCTGATGCACCATATTTTAATGCCTCATGAATATATTGAACATCATTAAATGTAGTTAATATAAGTATTTTTATATCTTTAAATTCTTTTTTTATAAGCTTAGTTCCCATAACACCATCACTTTTAGGCATTCTTATATCCATTAAAACCACATCAGGGCTACTTTTTCTACACTCCTTAAGAGCTTCTTCACCATTATGTGCCGTACCAACAACCGTTATGTCTTCATAAGTCTCAAGTATAATTTTAAGACCATCCACAACTAATTTTTCATCGTCCACCAATAAAACCTTAATTGCCTTCATTTAAATCCCCCTCATTGTATATCTTAAGCTTCTCTTGTTTCTCCAACTCAATTCTTACTAAAAAGCCATGTCCCCTTTTGCTGTTATATTCAAAGTTTCCTCCTAAAGCTTTTATTCTCTCCTTCATACTTTTCATTCCAACTCCTTCTAAAAGCTTGTCACATCCAATTCCATTATCCTTTAAAGTTACAACAATACTTTTTTTAGTATATGCCATCATAATATGTATAATAGTAGCTTTTCCATGTCTGACGCTGTTAGATAAGAATTCTTGAATTATTCTGTATATAACAAAGGATTGATCTGAATTAAGGGACCATTTTTCCTTTGTAAAGGATAACCTAACATCTACTCCAGTCATCTTTTTAAAATTATTTATAAGTTCTTGTATATTTAAAATACCTTCAAATTCCTCAAATTCCTTAGGTTTAATTTCTCTAACTGCCATTCTAACCTCATCCAGGCTCTTCTGAGTGAACTTTCTTAAATTTTTAGTTATATTCTCTGCTGCAGCTGGATCCTTACTTATCATTTTTTCCACTGCACCAAGCTGTATTACCATTGTAGAAAGGGCATGTCCAACACTGTCATGTATTTCTCTAGATATTCTATTTCTTTCTCTAAGCGTTGTTATTTCTTCAATTGAAGCTGCATATAGTTCAAGTTCCTTATTTGCTTTTTTTAGCTTTTCTTCTGATATTTTAAGTCTATCATAAAGATCCTGTGCTTTAAGCTTTCTTTCTTTTTCGTCTTTAGCAAAATAAAGAACAGCTACAACTAATATTGTTACTCCTAAATTAATTCCTCTATTCTCTATGCTGTAATTTAAAGAAAATACTATTCCTTCAATAATTATTATAGTATCAAATATTATAGCTTCCTTTTTATTAAATATTACATTACTATCAATAGCAAGCAAAATAAGATAGGCGAAAAGAAAACCTCCTATCCAAAAGTTTGCAGCAATAGTAAGAATAATTTCTAATATAAAAGACAAAATTTTATAAAAATGTTTTTCTAATGAGAAAAATCGAAGCTGACTATTAATAATAAATACAAGTATGAAAATGAACATCGAACTAGTCAAGTTTTTCTGCGACATTACCATTCCAACTATAATAAAGAAAATAGTAATATATCTTATGATAACAAAGTGCTTATTATTATCCATTTAATTATAATTCCTCCAGCAATAATATAATGATATTATAACATACATCAAATGCAAAGTAACAATGCTTCGCTCCCACGGTAGTGCAAGGAAAAAATTCCTCCGTACCTACGGAATTTTGAACTTAAACTTATGCATCTATTAATTTTTATAGCATATTTTCTTGATATCTTTCATTATAAAAATAGTTTTAATTTAATTGATTAACTATACTTCTAGCGTATTTTTCGTAGAGAAGCGGAGAAAAATTTTCATTTCCTTTCATGTTCAAGTGAAGTAACAGTATTAAAGGAATGATTTAAATAAAATTTTATAAATATTAGAGTCTAAATCATAAAATTTTCAGACCTTTCAATCTGTCTGAGCCAAAGGCAAGTTATTAAAAGGTCTTAGAATTTTAAAATTTAGACTCTTAGATTTATTAATTTTATTTAATATTCCAAAATACTGTTACCTCACTCTTGCCAAACTATCTTTCCTGTTTTATCAATGTAAGCATCTTTACCTTTATAGGTTACCATTGCTAAACCATTTTCAAAATCGCCAATACTATCGAAGGAGGAATCTGGCTGAAGAACCTTTTTACCAGTTTTATCTATATAATAACTATTTCCTTCACCCTTGACATATACTCTTGCCAATCCTTCCTTAAATTCTCCTACATATTCTGCATCAACACTAAATTCATTTCCTGTAGCAGTATCTAAGCATACATACTCATTATTAGCTCTGAGTATTGCCATTCCTTCTGAAATCCTTGGCGCAAAATAATCATATTTGGCATCTGATATTACTTTCCCCTTTTCATCTACAATACCCATTGAATATGAGGCACCTGATTTTTTCTTAAAATATGAGGCAAAGCCATTTTCAAAAAACAAATCCTGAGCTTCCATAGCGCTGCTAACAGGCATATCAGAATTACTAAATACAGTATTTCCATCTACGTCTATATATTTGTAGCCATTTTCACCTTGGCCAACTAAAATTAGGCTATCACTTACAAACATCTTAAAATTACTATCTAGTTTAATTTTATAGTTACCTAATTTATCAATAACTCCAAACTTTCCATCTTTTACAACTGCAGCATAATCTCCGTTAAAGTTGTATTGAAACTGGAAGCCTTCACCCCCGCCACCTTCAGTGTAAGCATCAAATTGTGGCTGTATAACTACTTTTCCAGTTTTATCAATAAAACCATACTTATCATTATCACCCTTCACTGCTGCAAGACCATTATTAAAGTCTCCTGCTTCCTTAAATTGTGGCTCAATTACAACCTTTCCATTAACATCTATAAATACAATTTTATTGTTTATTTTAGCCCTTGATAGTCCATCACTAAAGCCATAGATATAATCATATTTAGGCTCTAAAATAATATTTCCTGCTTTATCTATTAGTCCATACTTAGAACCTAATGATACAATTATAGGATTATTATCATCTGCATTAATTGAATAATCGTTATTATTACTTAGTTTTATATAATTATATTTAGGTTGTACCACTAACTTACCACTTGAATCTATAAGTCCAGCTTTATAATTACTAGAATATATACGATGTAATGCTGTACTCGCTTCTACTGATTTTTGTATACTAAAATGCATTGATTTTGTGTCCTTTAATTTTTCTCCTTTATTATTATGTACTTTATTATTTAAGATCAAAGTATAATTTTCACCTGATTTATAGCCACCTTCTGGTGGATTTATTAATATACTCTTGTCATCACTGCCTATGGCAATACTTATACTTACATTGTCCCCCTTGCTATCTTGCACTACAATTCCTTGCTTAGTTAAATCGTCCAAAGCAATGCTGTGACTAAAAGTTATTTTCCATGCCTTATTAGCAGAAACAACTTGCCCATCTGTAATTCCTACTGCATATGCAGCTTTTCCAATAAATATTGTTGCTGCTATTCCTACCATGCATATATACATTCTTATCTTTTTGTTAACCAATTGTAACGCCCCCTTATTTACTCTATATATATTAATTATACCAGTTATTCGACATTATTAATATATTATTTTCTATAATCGACACGTTAGCGTTTGTATTTGTATATAATTTTGCATTGCTCTTGAATTATATTAAAATCACCAAGTAAATATGAATTTTTTAAATATATCTTTTTAAAATATCTTGGTGTAAATTACAATATTCAATTCCCTTTTTCATAAAATTTTCTATAGAATTATTCTTGTAAAGTTTTCTCATTTCTTCTATCATGTTTTTATTTTCTATTACTATGCCATAAAAACATTCATAGGCTGGCTTTTCTAATGAGCAAAACTTTTTAATTTTATCATCCCTTAAAATTGGATCTATTGCAATTTCACTAAAAATCCAAACTACATTAGGATGTTCAAAAGTTTCACTTTTATAATCCTGAAAAACCTTTTTCCAACAATCAAACCAAATAAAATGCGTAATCTCATGTATACAATTTGCAATATTTTGTTTTGAATTTAATATATAGTAAGTATCAAATTCACCTTCATCCAAATGTCTTGGACATATAGGATTAATTCCAACTCTTACTTTAACTTCATCCATAATATTATTGGTGTTATAGAGAAAAATTTCACTAAAACAATTTATAATTTCACTACCACATTCATCCCATCCATTCTGATATTCACTAACCTTTTCACTCAATATACCTTCTTCTTTATCATATATTTCTTTAATTTTATTTCTTATATAGTTTTCTTTTTCAGTACTATTCAAATTTTTAATTTCACCTAAAATAATAGATGGATAAACTTCGCAAATATATTCTTGAAATTCTTCCATTGCACCATCACCAAAAAATTCTGAAATTGATTTACAAGTATATTCAATTGAGGCTATTTCAAATTTTAATTTCATAAACTCACTACTTTCTATTTCTTAATTTATTTAATTCACGAGATTTTTCAATAAATTCACCAGTTAACCTTTGTTTTTCATCTGGATCTAATACCCTATCAATTTTTAAATTTATGGAAGTCACCTCATATTCAAGCATTCTTATTTTATCTTTTATTTCTCTATCATCTTTATTTAGATCTTTTTGTTTTACTTTTGATAAATAATAATCATAATCCCCGTCAAATTTAAATATTCTTTTTTCCTTAAGCTCAAATATTTTATTTGCTACCCTTTTTATAAAGTATCTATCATGTGATACAACTAAAATTGTCCCTTGATATTCCATCATCACCTCTTCGATTTTTTCACAAGACACTATATCCATGTAATTTGTAGGTTCATCAAGAATTAGAAGCTGTGCTCCAGATAAAATTAATTTTGCAAAGGCAACTCTGCTTCGCTCACCAAGGCTCAAATCATTAATTTTTTTAAAAACCTCTTCTCCCTTAAACATTAAACACGCGAGTAGGAGCCTTGCATCATTTTTAGTTACACCTATTTTTAATACTTCATCAAGAATTGTATTATTACGTATCATATCTTCAAATTCCTGCGATAAATATCCTATTTTTACAGATGGATTTACGCTTATTTCACCATCATAAACCTTGTCTAATCCCATTATCATTTTTACAAGAGTACTTTTTCCAGTTCCATTTTCTCCTATTAAAGCTATTTTATCTCCTCTTTCAACTTCAAAGGTTTCATTTTTTAATATTAATTTTTCTTCAAATTTCTTACTAAGATTATTTACCTTTATAAGATATTTTGCTGTCTTCATATTAATTGTATTTTTGTTTATTATATTAAAAGCAGCTGACACATCCTCCTTAGGCTTATCTATTGCATTTTTTTTAAGCTTTTCTAGTTCTCTTTTCTTTGACTTTACAGTATTCATTTGTTTTTTTGATTTTGCTCTATAAAAATCATTTTGCCCTGCAGCATTATGTGCACTATTAAACCAGGCTGTTCTTTCTTCAATAGTCTTTTCTAAACTTTCCATTTTATCTTGCTGATTTTCATATTTTCTAGTTTGTGTTTTAATTTTTATATCCTTTTGCTTAACATAATCCGTATAATTTCCTTCATACACCTGCAGACCTTTATCTGTAAGTTCCCATATTTTATTAACTACATCATCTAAAAAATATCTATCATGTGATATAACAACAATTGTTTTATTTAATTTTCTTAAATAACCTTCAAGCCACTCACAAGTTTTCATATCAAGATGATTTGTTGGTTCATCTAAAAATAAGAAATCAAAATCGCCGCATAGTGCATTTATTAACTTTATTTTTGTCTTTTCCCCTCCACTTAAGCTTTCAAACTTCTCATTTAAAACTTCCTCCTCTAAACCAAGTTCATTTAGCAGCTTCCTAGTTTCTAATCCTAATTTATTATCTGATAAAATTTCACTTACTAATTTATTTTCCGATGCGTAAATATCCTGCATGGCATACTTTATCTTTATATTTGAAGGTTCTCTTCTAACTACTCCCGAATCACATTTTTCTTTATTAGCTATAATCTTCATAAGCGTTGATTTCCCCACACCATTTATACCTACAATTCCTATTTTGTCTTCTTCATTTATACTTCCCTGCAAATTTTCAAATACTTTTTGCTCCAAATAACTTTTACTTAATTCTTTAAAATATATTCTCAAAATACCATCTCCTTAATTTTGGGTATAAAAAAAAACAGCTAAACCGCTGCTTCACAATTTAATAACTATATATCCATAAAGCTATATGAAAGTAACAAATTTATACAACCTTACAGTTCCTATATATCAAATTAAATCTTACTTAAATGTGAATAGTGCTTTTTAACATTTTTACAGATACAAGCGCATAAACATAAACCGCCTAAATTGTATATTTAATTACGAAAAATATACATCAGCAGTCAATTTTACTTCTTATATCTTTATTAAATTAATAGTTAAAAAACACTTATACTCATTTCACACCTCAAAATTTATATTAATATTTTAATTTTCTTATATTTTAATCTACAGGTATATATTAACAACAAAAGCTTCAAATGTCAAATATCTTAAACTTGCAACAAATAATTAGAGCATTATCTTTTAATTCTGCATTTATACTCCCCTTCATTTTAAGTGCCAATTCTTTTGCTATAGATAATCCAAGACCTGTACCCTTACCACTACGTGTTTTATCTGCCATATAAAATCTATCAAAAATCCTCTCTTCATCTGCTGTTTCAAGGTTTTCTGTATCATTTATAACCTTAAATATTACACAGTCATTTTCTCTAGTTAAAGATATTTTTATATAACTTTTAAAATATTTAATTGCATTGGACAATAAATTATCTACAATCCTTCCAAGAGCACAATTGTCTCCTATAATAAATATATTTTTATCCTCTATGCAAATTTTAGGTTCAACTTTCTTCACGCTAAATTCAGCATATTTGGAAAGCAAAGCCTCTTGAACAACTCTAGATAGGTTTACTTTATCAAATTTAAGTTCATATTCTACCGAATCAATTAAAGATAGTTCATAAAAATCATTCAATAAAATTTCAAGGGTTTTTACTCTTTCCTCAATTATGTTTATATATTCGCTTTTTTCACTTTCATTTAAGTTACCCAGCTTTAAAAATTGAATATATCCTTTAATTGAGGTAAGTGGAGTTCTTAAGTCATGGGATATATCAGAAGTTGCCTTTCTAAAATTATTTTGAAATCTTATCTTATCAACTTCAAATTGCTTTTTTTCCTCTAGGTTCTTATTTATTTCTTCAGTTAAACTTTCTATTTCTTTATTGAAAAAAGAAATTGTTAAATTATTTATAGACTTCCCATTATTTATACTCTTAAGATTCCTTGTTAATTTTTTAAGCTCATTTTTTATAAAAAATAAGTGAGCAAATAACACTATTACCACAATAATTAAAACTATAACTACAATTATCATAAACCTGCCCACCCCTTCTTATATTAATCACTTTATATCTGCCTTATTGAATATATAAATGCTAAGTAATATTGAAAATGCTATCACTACTAACCCATGAAATACCACTTGTACCATTTGTGATATACTAATCACATTAGAAATTGCAATATTAGGAATATAAAATATTGTTTTTTCATATAAGTATTTCACATCATTACTTCTTAGTGAAAATGCAGATGCAAATCTATTAGCCATATCTAGCAAATAAAATATAGCCATTGGAGCAATAATGTTTCTAAATATAAAAGAAATTAATACTGCAATACTTGCCATTACAACATATGAAATCATCATAATTAATGTAACCCTAAGTATAAAAGCAAAAGCTTTAAAATTAAAGATTTCTCCATATCCATTCATAACAGTTTCTATTACCGTAACTGTTATAGGAAGTATTAAACTAATTATTATTGCTGCAGTACTAAACACTATACTTTTTGATAATACAACATCCCTTCTCTTATGTCCATAAGAAATAATATTCTTTGTATAACCTGATTTAAATTCATTTGTAATATAAATTGTAAATATACCTAAAAAGATTATCTGTCCAAGAAATTCCTCACCACCGAACATGCCAATCATTCCTTTTTTACCACAGTCATTCCTTAAAGATGGTGCTAAAATAATTCCTACTATTCCATCGATTATTCCTAGTACAATTAAAACATAAAAGCTTTTAGATCTTTTAAGCTTATAAAATTCACATTTCAGTAAATTAAGCATTTTTTTCACCTCTTATAGCCTTAGTAAAATACGTTTCTAAATCTTCTCCAGCAACTCTAATTTCTTTAACCATAATTCCTGCTCTAAAAAGAGCATTCGATACTTCGCCAGGACTATCTAAGAAATCATAAAGCTTTATATTATTTTGAGGAAGCACTTCAAAGTTTTTAGTATGAAGCTCCTTTTCAATTACACATGATGATTTAGAAACATCATCCACCTCAATATAAAGGAATCTTTTACACTTTTCATTTAACTCTTCTAAAGTTAATTCTTCTATTAATTTTCCTTTATTAATTATCCCATAGCAATTAGCTAGTTGATATAATTCTCCTAATATATGGCTTGATATTAAAATTGTAACACCCTGTTCTAAATTAAGCTTTTTTAATAACTCACGAATTTCTACTATCCCCATTGGATCGATTCCATTTATGGGCTCATCCAAAATTAGAAATTCTGGTTTTCCAAGCATAGCCATAGCTATACCAAGCTTTTGCTTCATTCCTGTAGACAACTTTCCAGCTTTTTTGTATTTTTGATTTAAAAGTCCAACCATAGTTAACACTTCATCTATACAGCCTTTCCCAGGTATGCCCTTTTGAATTCTGTTTATATTTAAGTTTATATACACACTTTCATCTTCATAAAATGCAGGTGACTCTATAAGGCAGCCTATTCTCTTTTTTGCTTCTTGAATTTTGTCCTCATCACTTTCACCAAAGAGTTCAATATCTCCACTAGTTTTTAGTGCAAGTCCAACTATTGTACGCATAAAGGAACTCTTTCCAGCTCCATTTTGACCAATAAAACCATAAATTTGTCCCTTTTTTATTGTCATATTTATATTCTCAAAGGCACTTATATTTTTATATTTTTTAGTTAAATTAACTGTTCTTAAAATAACCTCTTCCATATTCTTCTCCCCTCAGTAAATATTTTATATATCCATCTTAAAAAGTAACAAATAAAAAAACTTAAAGAAATCCTTAAGAAAATCTTAAGTTGTTCCTTTAAGCTTATATCCCATTCCCCATATAGTTTCTATGTACTCTTCATAAGGATTAGCTTTATGAAGTTTATTTCTAATATTACTCATATGAACATTAACCGTATTATCATCACCCATATACTCATCTTCCCATATACTTTCAAACAAGTTTGCTTTGCTAAACACTTTTTTAGGATGAGTTAAAAAAAGTTCTAGTATTTTAAATTCTCTTGCTGTAAGAGTTACTTCTTTATTATTTACATAAACCTCTTTAGTTTCCGTATTTAAAATAATATCTTTATACATAATCTTTTCATTTCCAACACTGTTATTTTGAAATTTTACATACCTTCTAAGATTAGAATAAATTCTTGCAGATACCTCTTCTATATCAAATGGTTTTGTTATATAATCATCTGCCCCCATCCTAAGAAGCTCAATTTTATTTTTATTTTCTATTTTAGCCGAAATTACAATTATGGGCATTTGCTTTGATTCTCTTATTTTTTTAAGCACTTCTTCTCCTGTGATACCAGGAAGCATAAGATCAAGGATTACAAGGTGAAATTCACTTGCATCAATTTGCATTATAGCTTCAGTTCCAGAATAGGCTTGTACCACATTATATCCATCTTTAGAAAGAAGTTTTTTAAGCATGTCATTTATATAAACATCATCTTCTGCTATAAGTATTTTTATGTTTTTGTCCACAGGAACCCCTCTTTTGCTTAAATCGTAGTAAACAAATTTGTCACACTAAAGATATTAAGCCGTAATTTTTAAATATTGTGAAATAAATCAATGCACAGTTTACATCTAAAATTCCGTAGGTACGGAGGAATTTTTTCCTTGCACTACCGTAGGAGCGAAGTAACAATGCTGAAGGAACGATTTAAAAAAATTCTAATAAATCTTGGTTCCAAAACTGTAAAATGCTTAGATATTTCAATCTGTTTGAGCATTTTTTCAGCGAGTTATTGAAATATCTTAGGATTTTACAGTTTTGGAACCTTAGATTTATAGGATTTTTTTAACGCGACGAAGCATTATTACTCCGCAATATTTATTAATTATACCATAAGTTTACTAATGGGACTTAATGGAGTTATAAGATTTTTAATTTTATCATAAGGAATTTCTATTTTAAAAATACCATAATAGCCCGGAGTATATTCATAAGGCTGATAGTAAATCACAAGCTTATCTTCAGTTAAATAAAACTGCTGATCTTTTGTAATTCCATTATATTCATTTATAAGCGGAATATTATTATCCTTAATATACTGCTTAGATATCTCATTGATTATAGGTATATAATTCATTTTAGGATTAAACAAATCATTAAAGGAATATAGCTGTCCAGTTTTTGTGTTTACTGTTAAAGATGAATAGGCTGTAACTCCATGAGCTGCTTTATTAACATAAGTGTACATGCTAAATAAAATACTTAAAATATCATCATTATTTAGCATAATTTCATAGGTACCAAATATTTCATTAAAGTCCACTTCTTCTGGAAGTAAAACTTGACTTCTGAAGAGTTTACTCACTTCATCTATAATATTATTATTTATTTTTGATATAACTTTGTCACTATTATCGTTCTGAATAAATGGATATTCTATATCGAATTTTTCCGGAGTAAGTTTTTGTTTTATAATCGTTACACTTTCTAAAGCTCTCATTCTATTATTTTTATATGGATTTCTAAAAAAAATCATGTATATTCTCCTCTCTAAATAACTTCCATACATTATATTTAGATATAAAAGGGAATATACATGAATAAATTTTATCTCTGTCCTTTTTCATAAGGCACACCGTCAGCCGCTGGTGCCACAGTTTTGCCAACAAATCCTGCAAGTGCAAGCATTGTTAATATATAAGGGAACATAGCATATAACTCATTTGGAATGTGCCATGCAAGTCCCTGTGCATTTATCTGAAGTGCATTTCCTAGTGCAAATATAATACACGCAATCATTGTAGGATATGGCTTCCAGTTTCCAAATATAAGTGCTGCAAGAGCTATAAAACCACGCCCAGATACCATACCTTCTTTAAATATAGGAGTCATTCCTAAGGTTAAACAAGACCCTCCTATTCCTGCAAGCGCCCCAGATATTATTACACACAGATATCTTATTTTATAAACGCTTATTCCCATAGTATCGGCTGCTATAGGCTTTTCGCCAACTGCTCTTATTCTAAGTCCAAGCGGAGTTTTAAAAATTATAAAGTTTGCAACTACTACAAGTATAAAAGCTGCTATAATAAACCAATTAAGTCCACCTACAAACTTACCAAGTATAGGAATATTAGCTATAACTTTTGGTACATTAAATGAAATACCTTTAACTATTTCAGTTTGTCCACCAATCTTAAACACTTTAAAAATCATAAAACTTGTAAATGCTGCTGCAAATATATTAATTGCAGTACCAACAATTATTTGATCCGATTTTAAATGTATACTTAAAAATGCAAGCAATGCAGATGTAGCTGCTCCTGCTAAAATTGCAAATAATATTCCAGCTATAGTACTTCCTGTATAATACGTGCCTAATACAGAAAAGAAAGCTCCCATAATCATCATACCTTCAATTCCTATATTTGCCACACCAGATCTCTCAGAAAAAACACCGCCTATTGCAGCAAATATCAAAGGAGCTGCCATTCTTAAAGTAGAATCTATTATTGAAATTATAAAATTTATATCCTTCACCTTCTACACCCCTTTTATTTCCTTTTTCCTTTTTATGTACTTTAAAATATAGTCAGTTGAAACAAATATTATTATTATAGCTTCAATTAAAGATACAACTTCTTTAGGTATATTATTAAGTTGAAGTATTCTTGAACTATTTTCAAGTACCCCAAACAAAATAGCTGCTGGTATACATCCTATAGGATTATTCTTTGCAAGAAGAGCAACCGCAATACCATCAAATCCATATCCTATAAAACTTGTCATAGTATTACTTTGATACATTGTTCCTGCTAAATGCAGTGCTCCACCAATTCCAGAAACTGCACCTGAAATAAACATAGCTAAAATCATCTTGCTTTTTATATTTATTCCACCATACTCTGCTGCAAAAGGATTAATTCCAACTGCTCGTATTTCATAACCTAAAGTAGTTTTAGACATCAAAAGATATACTAACACTACAGCTATTAAAGCAAATATAATTCCAATATTAGCTCTACTGTCAGAAATAAATCTAAATAGTTGAGCACTTTCCTGTATTATAGGAGTACATGCTTTATTTTTTACTCCAAAATGTGTTTCCATTATAACCATATTTACAACATACATTGCTATGTAATTCATCATTATAGTATTGATAACTTCGTTTATTCCAAACTTAGCCTTTAAGTATCCTGGAAGAGAAGCCCATAATCCTCCAATTAGTAGTCCGCCTATTATAATAAGTGGTATATGCACCCATACACTTAAGCCAGGTATTAGTCCAATGAGAGAAGCAGCAAGAAACCCCATTGTAAACTGACCTTCTGCTCCAATATTAAATAATCCACATCTATTTGCTATAGCATTAGCAAGTCCTGTGAAAATTAGTGGTACAACATAAACAGAGGTATCAAGTATCTGCTGCATACTTCCAAAACTTGATGATACAATAATAGACATTAAATCAGATAGTGCAGTAAAATAATCTGTTATTGAATACTTTTTTGCCCACATTACAAAAAAAACAGCTATAAATAATGAAAGAAATACTGAAATAAGTGGAAATAATAATGCATTTAAACTATCTTTTATTTTTGAATTTTTTATTTTACTTTTAACATCAATCTCACTCAAATGTATTCAACTCCTATTTAATTATTAATACTTCCGCCAGCCATTAAAATTCCCAATGTCTTTTCATCTACGCCCTTGTTTTCTAGTACTGCTACAATTTTACCATCATACATAACACCTATTCTATCAGATAAACTCAAAATTTCATCCAGTTCAAGTGAAACAAGTAGTACTGCTTTTCCATTTTCTCTCTCAGAAACTAACTGTTTATGGATATATTCTATAGCTCCAACATCCAGTCCGCGCGTAGGTTGAGCTGCTATTAAAAGGGATGGCTGTTTAAAAATTTCCCTGGCAATAATTAATTTTTGCTGATTTCCACCAGATAGAGATGCTGCTGTTACCTCCTCACTAGGAGTTCTTACATCAAATTGTTTTATTAAACTTCTGCAATGTTCTTTTATTTTTTTATAGTTTAGAAAGAATTTATTTTTAAAAACTTTTTTGTTTTGTAGTCCTAAGATACTATTTTCAAATAGAGAAAACTTTAAAACTAAACCTCTCTTATGTCTGTCTTCCGGAATATGGCCTACACCTTCATTCATTATTTCTTTTGTGCTTCTTCCAACCATTTCCTTACCATTTAGCTTTATGCTTCCGCTTTGCGCCTTTCTAAGTCCAGTTAAAATATCAATCAGTTCACTTTGCCCGTTGCCATCTACACCAGCTATGCCAAATATTTCACCACTTTTAACCGTTAAATCCACATCTTTAACAACCTTTACTCCTCTTTCATCTTCGGCATTAAGCTTATTTATTTCAAGTATAGCCTGTCCAGGCTCTTTACTGCTTTTATTTACTTTAAGATTAACTTTTCTACCGACCATCATTTCTGCAAGTTCATCTATATTAGTATCTTTAGTATTTAAAGTTTTAACAACCTCTCCACGCCTAATTATTGTTATTCTATCACTCATACTCATAACTTCTTTAAGCTTATGGGTTATAAGAATGAAAGATTTGCCCTCTTTTTTAAGCATACTAATTATATTTGCAAGTTCTTCTATTTCTTGAGGTGTCAAAACAGCTGTAGGCTCATCTAATATCAGTACTTTCGCTTTTCTATAAAGCGCCTTTAAAATTTCAACTTTCTGCTGTTGTCCCACAGATAAATCTTCTATTTTGTCATTCGCACTTACATTAAACCCATATGTTTTGGATAGTTTTTCAACTTCAAGAATAGCTGATTTCATGTCTATTTTTAATCCTTTTTTAGGCTCCATACCTAAAATAATATTTTCAGCGACAGTAAAATTATTTATTAGCATAAAATGCTGATGAACCATTCCTATTCCAAGTTTAATTGCAGCATGAGGAGTATTAATTTTCGTACTTACACCACTTATGCATATTTCTCCACTTTCTGGCTGATATAAACCGTATAGTACATTCATAAGTGTAGTTTTTCCAGCACCATTTTCTCCCAAAAGTACATGGGTTTCTCCTTGAAGTAAATCAAAATTAACTTTATTATTGGCAATGATTCCAGGAAATATTTTTGTTATTTCTTTCATTTCTATAATTTTTTTCATTACTTGTCCTCCTAAAAGAACTTTTTAATATATTATAAAATCATTGATTCTTTTAAAATTTAAAAGAATCAATGATATTTATAATAAACAAAGTAAATTCAATTTATTTTAATTCTTCGCCCTTAAATGCATTAGCATCTTTGATTGTATCTGGAACTTTTATCTTTCCATTTTTTATTGCATCTTTGTATTTGTCAACTAAAGTTAATATATCACTAGGTACATGTTTCTTTGAAGAAGGTGCTATATCAACTCCATTTTCTTTAAGACCAAAATATTCTGCTTTTCCACCTTGGAATTTTCCTTTAGTAAGATCTTTTACAACTTGGTATGTAGCATTATCAACTCTCTTTACCATGCTTGTAAGTATTACATCTGCATACTGAGGAACTGTTTCGGCCTGATCCATGTCAACTCCAATTGCCCATAGTTGTTTACTTTGTGAAGTCATTTCCTTTGCTGCCTTGAAAACTCCAACACCACTACCTCCAGCTGCATGATAAACAATATCACAACCATCATTGTACAAAGTCTTAGCTATTTCTTCAGCCATATTAGTATCTGTATAACTATTTACATACTTCTCTTCTACTTGTATTTTAGGATTTACAGTTCTTGCTCCTGCGATATATCCAGCAGCAAATTTATTTATTGAATCAATATTCATTCCACCAACAAAACCTATCTTATTTGATTTTGTCATTTTTCCAGCAATAACTCCCATTAAAAATGAACCTTCTTGCTCTTTAAATACAAGTGAAACTACATTTTTTTCGTTTACAACTGTATCAACTATTGCAAATTTCTTGTTAGGATTCTTTTTAGCTATAGCATCTAAATCATCTCCCATTTGGAATCCAATACCAAAAATAAGATCTGAATTATTACTAATTAATGCCTGAAGATTTGGCTGAAAATCATCTTTTTTCATTGATTCTACTGCCTTATAGTCTAAGCCTAATTCGTTTTTAGCTCTTTCTATTCCTGTGTTAGCTGATTGGTTAAAGGATTTATCATTTAATCCACCTTCACTAGTAGTTAATCCAACTTTAACCTTCTTTGAAGTAGTAGCACCATCTTTAGAAGCACTGCTAGCTCCACATCCAACCATTAAACTTGACACTAAAGCTAATGACAAAACTATAGCTGCTGCTTTTTTAAACATTTTATTACCTCCGATAAAATTAAATTTAATTTATATAAAAAGTTTTTTTAACATTGAAACAAATTTATCTCTATCTAGGTCTATGCCTACATTAACATTTGCGGGCTTATTAAGTAGGTTATTTACGTCTACGATAGTCTTTCCTCTAGTTAGGTCGCTACTTGTTTCAACATCTACATGAAAACTTTTATATTTCATAATGCTGTTGTCAATTACATACCCCATAGCAAATGGATCATGCATTGCAGCACCTTCCACCTTCAGTGCTTTGCAATTTTCATATATTTTAGTAGCTAATTTTGCTACTAATTTTGCCATTTTATTGTTTCCTCTACCTATTTCATCAATATCATCTTTATATAATAAAGCTCTATTAGTAACATCTAAGCCAATCATAGTAACTGGCACCTTGGATTCAAAAACAATTCTTGCAGCCTCTGGATCAGCATACATATTAAATTCTGCCGCTGGTGTATCATTTCCACCGTTTATTGCCCCTCCCATAATGGTAATACTATGTATTTTATCAACTATATCAGGGTAAATTAATATAGTTGAAGCAATATTAGTAAGTGGTCCAAGGCATACAAGCCTCAACTCTCCGGAATACTTACATGCTTCTTCATATATAGTGTCGTAAGCATTCTTATCACAAACCTTTATATGTGGATCTGGAAATTTCAAATTTCCAAGTCCCGAAGCCCCATGATACCATTCTGCAGAAAAATGTTCTCTTCTTATATGTTTTTCAGCACCACTAGCAACTTTTATATTAAGTCCTGAAAACTCAACAAGCTTTAAAGCATTAACAGTAGTTTTTTCAAGTTCTACATTTCCAACCACAGTGGTTATCGCTTTAATATCAAGATTTTCTGCCGCAAACGCCATAAGTATTGCTACTGCATCATCAATTCCTGGATCTGTATCTATAACAATAGGTATTCTCACTATTCATCTCTCCATAAATTCAAATTACATATTGATTAAAAAGTTTTTTAATATATAACTAAATTTTTTTATATCCAAAGAATATAAAACATCTACATTTCTAGTTTCTTGCAATACATGATTGATATCAACTACGGTACATCCATATGTAAACTCTCCACCAGTTTCAACCGAAACCACGCATTTGTCAGATTTAAAAATGTCCGGACTGCAAGCATACATTATGCCGCATAAATTTGTAAGAGGTTTACTAGATAATTTTAAACTTTCAAATAACGAAGTCAATTCATCCTTAACATAATCTGTAAAATATTCATTTTTAGATGCTCTTATACCTTGTAATATTTCGTCAATTTCTTTATTATTTAAAAGTGCTTTTTCAGTTACATCTAATCCGCACATAACTATAGGAACACCTGAATTAAAAACAATATCTGCTGCATAAGCATCTGAGAAAATATTCTTTTCAGCACAAGGAGTACAATTTCCACCATAAATTGCACCTCCTACAACTATTATTTTGCTTATATTCTTTTTAATTTCCGGACATGCTAATAACATTCTAGCTATATTACTTAAACTTCCAGTCGAAATAAAACTTACCTTTCTATTAACCTTTTTTAGCTCATCAAGCATAATTTTAGGTGAATTTTCAATTTCATAATTAAATTCTTTTATTAAATCTAATGCTTTTTTATCAAAATTTTTTTCATTGTTATTTAAGTCCATTATAGGATTACTTTTTCCAAATATAATCTTAGTATTTTTCTTAGATGATTTTAAGAACTTAATAATATTATTAACATCCTTTAATTTCACATCACTAGATATATTTATATTAATCATATCTAAAGTGATATTTTTAGCAAGGATAGAACTTAATATAAAAATAGTATTATCGAACCCAATATTATAATCTACGAAAATTGGTTCCTCCACTAATTTTCCTCCTCAAAAATAGAATTAATTATTCACACAATGTTCACAATTTCAAAAATATATGTTTTATATTTTACCATTTCTATTAAAAATATGCAATTGTTTCTTTAAATATTTACACAACTTTCAATGTCAGTTTATATTATAGCAGATAAATTTCAAAAACAACATACATTTTTTATTTTTTTTATTTTTTTGTTCGTGTTTTTATTCTTCAATTCCTATTTTACTTAATCTTTAGATATTAAATTTAAATTCTAATTCATATAAATAATTTTAAATATAAAAAAATTAAAGAACAAGATTTCCTATAAAAATCCTATTCTTTAACTTTTAATTTGCTATCTAAATTTCCAAGGTCTTAAGTATATTTCCTTAACACCAGTTTCCCTGGCATACTTTTCAATATAATTAATCAGCTTATTTTGATATCCTTTTTCTTTTAAATCATCATTAACATTCATCATTACTAATTCTGCAATTTCATCTTCCCCAGGTGCTCTTTTAAATTCAAGACTTCCAAAACCCTTAAGAGAATTTGAATCTTCAATAACAAAAATCTCATACTTTGTATCATTAAAAAAATCTTCTACAACTTCTTTTGCCGTCTTTTTAATTTTTTCAGAATTTAATCCTACCTTAACTAAATTTATTAATTGGCTCTCATCTTGTAAGTTTGCAACTCTTATGTTACACATATTCAAATCACCCTATCCCTTTATTTGACTAAAGATTAACCACCTTAAAACTTGAAATTTATTTGTACCAAAATGCTTAGAACACAGCATTTAGGTACAAATGAATTCCAAAATTTGAAGCAGTTTATCTATATGCATTATAAGTTATATATTAGTATATTTTCCATTTATAGTCAATATAAAAAGATATCTCTAAAAATTCTGTGCACTTTTTAAGCATATTTTACTTTGCTTTTTTGGCCGCTTCTAATATTTCATCATAGTTAGGATAATCTGCTATTTCCTCAAGATACTTTGCGTAGGTAATTTTATTATCACTATCTACTACAAATGCTGCTCTTGTAAGAAGTCCAAGCTCTTTTACATAAGTACCAGTGCTGTTTCCAAAATCTCTATCCTTATAATCAGAGAGTGTAACCACGTTTTCAATACCTTCTGCTCCGCACCATCTACCTTGCGCAAATGGCAAATCCATTGATATTGTATAAACTGTAACTCCTTCTAATTCCGATGCTCTCTTATTAAATGTCTTCACCTCAAGATCACAAACAGGTGTATCAATTGATGGTACTGAAAGAAATATTCTAATTCCTTTTGTATCTTTTAATGAAACTTGTTCAAGAGAATTATTTGTAGCTGTAAAATCTGGAAATTTACCTCCTACTTTAAGTTCATTTCCTATTAATGTTACTTCTTTTCCTTGAAATTTAACTTTCATTCTATTCAGTTTACTCTATAAATCTATATTTAATAAAGTAAACATTTCACCTCGCTTTATAATATTTATTATTAGTTAGTAAAAACTATCTATAAATATATATTACTACATAATTATAATGTTGTAAATATATCTTGCAAAACTTATACTTTCAATTAATCCATGCACCTGGTAATAAATCTATTTATTGTTTTTTTATGCGCATTGTACTATAATAGTCACGAATACGCATGATCTAACTTAAATATATGTGGGAGTGACTTTTTTTGGAACAAATATTAACTTCAAACTCATTCAATTCAAACGATGCAGCTTATATTACCAATAATTTATTCAACAACCCTGATGTTTTATTTAAAGTGCTCAATGCTCTTCCTGATGTTATAAAGGTATATAAAAAAGATAAAAGTATAATATTCTTTAATGAAGCAGCTAGTCACTTTTACGGTAGGTCACCAGAAGAAGTTTATAATAAAAAATGTCAAGAAATACTTGATAATGGAATGCAGTGTGATAACTGTCCTTTTGATAAAGTTTTACAAACGAAAAATATGGTATCAATTGAAAAATACTATCCAAAGGCGAATAAATATATGGACTTATGCTGTACACCAATTTTGGACAACTCAGGCAAAATACTTTTTATTGTAGAAAGACTAACAGATGTAACCGAAAAAAAAACACTTTCAAATCTTATTAAAAGAGATGAAAAAATGTACCGCCAAATAGTAGATTTCTATCCAGATGGTATAATTATTCTTCAGGACTATAAAATAGTCTTAGCAAATAACGAAATTAACAATTCCCTTGGTTGGTCTGAGTCAAGTAAAAAAAGTATACTATATTATATTCCTCAAAAAGATAGAAAAAATGTAACTAAACTTATAAGAAATATTTTAAAAAACAAAGATTCAAAAACTATTAGACATTATACTTATACAAATTCAAAAAAAAATAAAGTTAGCTTACAAATTTTATTAAGCTATATATCCTACAAAGATAATGATGCAATTCTTGCAATAATTAGGGATACAACTGAATTTAAAAAAAGCTTAGATATGGCCACAAAAATTCAAAGCAATAGCCTTCAAAAAAACTTCCCTTTAGATAAAAAGGCAGATTTTGAATATATTTATTATCCTGCTCATACTGTTAGTGGAGATTATTTCAAAATGTTTAAAATAAATGAGGATCTTGTTATAGGTATGTTAATGGATGTTAGTGGTAATGGTGTTACTGCTGCCCTTAATGTTTCAGCTTTCGATGTTTTATTTCTTGAAGAAATTTTAAAAACTCAAGATCCTTTAACAATTTTAGATAGTCTAAACATAAAATATAATCGATATGAAAAGGGCTTTATTGCTGCCTGTTGTTTTAGCTTTAATTTTGCCAAAAAAGAGGCTCTTGTGATTGGAGCTGGAATAAACGAATTTATTGTAAAAAGAAAAAGCGGACTAGTAGAGGAACGAACCGTAAAAGGCTCTTTTCTAGGTATGTTTGAAAACAGTGTTTTTGATAAGCAACTAATTAAATTTGATAGTGGTGATACTTTTTATTTTTTCACTGACGGATTAGATTTTGTATTTGATGAAAATAAAGTTGTACAAAACTATATAAAATCTTCAAATATACATCAATTTAAAAAATACATAGACGATTATTTAAATGATATGTTAATTGAAAAAGGAAAATTAACTGATGATTCCTCAATGCTCGCTATAGAAATAAAATAAACTTAGGGTGATAATTTATGTTGAATTTAATAAAAAATACTCAAACTTTATATGGCATAGATGGTTACAATAATGTAATTGAAAATATAATACAAAAACTAAATGCCTATGATTACTATTTTGATATAAAATTGATTTTAACTGAAGCTCTATTAAATGCCTTTGAACATGGTAACAAAAGCGATAAAAGTAAACCTATAAATTTGTTTTATAATTTTGATGGTAAATATTTAAATTTTAAAATAACTAGCTCTGAAAAGAACTTACCAAAGATTAATATACCTGAGTCTGTAAGCAATGAAGATCTACTAAAAGATCATGGCAGAGGACTTTTTCTAATAAATTCTTTATCTGATAAAGTAGAATTTAAAGATAATTCATTGCTTATACAAAAGAATATTTTAAATGATACAACTGAGGAGGTCTCTATATGAAAAAAAGTTTAGAATCAAAATTAATTCCACTGATTTTTATTGCGTTTTTACTTCCTATAATACTTTTGGAAATTTACATTTTCATGTTTACTTCAAGTTCACACAAAGGTTATAATATCGGAATATTAATTATAATAATTATAATAGCAATATTATTTCTTACTTTTTCCTATATGCTTGTTAAAAACAAAATTATTAATCCCTTAAAACAGCTTGAAACTTCAATGACAAAAGCAGGTAATGGAGATTTTACTGCAAAAACTAACATAAAAACTGGCGATGAACTTCAAACATTAAGTGAATACTTCAACACTATGTTAGACGATCAAGATAATATGATAAAAAAAATAAGAAATTTTTCTGAAACCTTAACTGCCGAATCTGAGGAAATATCAGCATCTAGCGAAGAAATTAGTTCTGCCACAGAAGAAGTAGCTGCACATATTGAAAATGTTGCTCAAAGCTGTGAAAAACAAAATGATTTAATTGTACAAACTTCTCAAGTTCTTGTGGAACTTTCTAGTTTAGTTCAAATAGCTCAAAGCAAAGCTTCAACTGCTAAGGGCAATTCAGATATTACTATGGATGCTGCCAATAATGGAAGAGCTCAAATTGAAAAAACTTTAGATGCAATAGACAATATAAGTAAAACTTCTAATGAAGCCGAAACTATAATGCATACTTTAGATGAACTTTCAAATAAAGTAAGTGGAATAATAACAACAATAAATGATATATCTGAGCAAACAAATCTACTTGCTTTAAATGCTGCAATAGAAGCCGCAAGAGCTGGTGAACATGGCAAAGGTTTCTCTGTAGTTGCAGATGAAGTAAGAAATCTTTCAGAACAAACAAGCAGCGGTGCTAATGAAATATCTAAATTAATAACTGAAATGACTACTTTAACTAAAAAAGCTGTTGATTCTATGTCTTCTAATAAAAAAGCAGTTGAGAATGGTGTTGCTGTGGCATCAGATACAGATAAATCTTTTGTAAACATAATTTCTTCAGTAAATCAAATTGTAAGTGATGTTAATGAAATAGTTGATGTAACTAAAGATGAAGTTGCAAGTTCAGAACAAATAATAAAACTAATAGATTCAGTTGCAAGTATTACAGAAAAGAACACTGAAAGCAGTGAGCAAGTAGCTGCTGCATCTGAAGAGCAGGCATCTGCTATACAAAATGTTGCTGCTAGTGCAGAGCATACAAGTGAAACTGCAATTGATATGAACAAATTAATTGAAAAATTCAATGCTTAGAGGTGAAATTGATGAAAGACATTATAATACCAGAAAATTTTTCTGTTGAAGAAGCTTCTGAATATAGAAAAAAACTTAATGATTTAATTGAAAATGGTGAAAAAAATTTAACATTAGATTTTAGCAAATGTACTTTTATTGACAGTACAGGCTTAGGTGTTTTAGTTAGTGTATATAAGAGATGCAATGAACTTAACGGAACTTTTGTATTGCATTCAATAACAAATCCCCAAGTTTTAAAAATATTTAAACTCACTAGACTAGATAAAGTATTTAAAATCATATAAAAATTGCTAGGAGAAATCTCCTAGCAATTTTTATATCTATCTAACAAGCCAACCACCATCAACAGCTAATATATGACCATTAACATAATCTGAAGCCCTACTTGCAAGAAATACTACTGTTCCCATAAGATCAGCTGGTTCACCCCATTTTTCAGCTGGTATTCTAGATAATATTTCATTATTTCTATTTATATCAGCTCTTATTGGCTCGGTATTTGCTGTTTTTATGTATCCAGGTGCTATTGCGTTTACTTGTATATTATGGCAAGCAAGCTCATTAGCAAATGCCTTTGTAACTCCAGCTACCGCATGCTTACTTGCAGTATATGGTGGTACAAATTTTCCACCTTGAAAAGTTAACATAGATGCTACATTTATTATTTTTCCTGATTCTTGTTTTACCATTATTTTAGCTACTTTTTGGCTTAAATAATAAAGAGCGTTCAAATTTATATCTAAAACTGCTTGCCAGTCTTCATCCTTGTACTCAAGAAGTGGAGCTCTTCGTATAGTTCCTGCATTGTTTACAAGAATATCAATTTTTCCATAGATGTTCATACATTTTTCTACTATTTTATCTCTATATTCTTTATCAGTTAAATCTCCTTCTATAAATTCTATCTTTCTTCCTGCCTTTTCAACCAATGCTCTTGTTTCTTCCCAATTCTTTTTATCATGGGTAGTTACAAGCAAATCAGCACCTGCCTTAGCCAAAGCCACAGTATATCCTTGTCCAAGTCCTGTATTACCGCCAGTAACAATTGCTACTTTCCCCTTCAGACTAAAAAAATCTAATGAAAAATCTTCTAATGACATAATTCTTCCTCCTGAATATATTTATATTAATAAACACTATCATTTTAGATTAGGTATCATATCTAATAATTTATTTATTACATATGCAAATGGTACAATTAGTTAATAAAATTCAAAAAAATAAAATACACATTATAAAATATGACATATAAAAAGCCTATTCTACAAGGTATATCTTCTATACAGCTAATCTATTTTAACTACAATATTAATTTTTTAAATTTTATAACCTAATTCTCTTAATATTTTTTTCTCCTTCTTATATTAAGTTCATTTACACATCTATTATAACACCCAATATCTAAATTGAATATACTATTACAGTGAATACTACTTAATGGAGTGTATACAAATTGGATACTTCAAATTATGATACTGCAAAAATAAATGAAAGATATTTTAGACCTTCTAAACTTCCTGCATTAAACGTTAGAAATTTTGACTATACTTTTTACGATAAATATTCAAATCCAGATTACACAAAGATAATTTTACCTGACTATCTATTTACTTCTCCTGAAAATACGATTTTAAATTACTTCAGCATACTCCGTGAGGCGGAAAGCATATCAAAAGGTGGCTGCGGAAGCATTGGCGATGGCAAATCCCCCTATCCAATTTCCTATAATTTTTTTACAAAAGAATATCAAAACACTTTGCCATATTCAGAATATCTGAAAGCCTTCACTGATGTCGGACATATAAACTTAGTGAAACTTAATAATTTAACTAATCAAACTGTACCTAAAGATACCTATAAATACTTTTTTGAAGTAGAAACAATAGAACCATCTACAAATGGCAACACAAGTTTTGCATATTACTATGGATTTATGTACCTAAAAAATGAAAATGGTAAATATAAAATTTCTAATATAGATATACGTGGAGAGGACTTTTTATGTGCTGCATATCATGGTTGGTCTCACGATGCTGAAAGCTATGTAGGCGTAACCTACGGTGATTGGTGCAATCTTATAAAAACAATGCACCCAATTGAGCAAAAAGGATATGTTAAAAATGTTTATTTTACAGGTAATGATGGCAAGGAATACAAAATTCAATTTTTCGAGCTAACCAATGGTACGGATGTTGAGGTTGGTCAATTTATTAAGGACAGCAGTGGCAATTGGCAACCGGTAACAATAGATATATACAAATGCCTACCAATTAATAGAACATCCTATTCTCCATGTCCACTTTGGAGAATATATCAAAATAGAAGAGGATATTAGCCCTCTTCTACAGCTTTAGTTATTTCATAAATACCTTTTTTTATTTTGTGTAAATTGGTTCTGCTTACACTTATTCTTATAAACTTGTCATTATTATTATTTAAATAAAATTTAGCTGCATCCATAATTATTATATTTTTAGCTTTTAACTTTTCAATGATTCTATTTACATCCACTCTTTTTTTTATTTCAAAACTTGCAAAAAAGCCAGACTTAGGTATGTACCATTTTATATTGGGACTATTTAAATTTTGTGTCAATTCTTTAAGGTAATTCATTCTTTCACTGTATATTTTTCTAAGCCTTTTAATATTTTCATCAAACATACCACTTTTAATATAAATTTCTAAAGTCCCTTGTGCTAATATGCTTGTATTTAAATCATTCCACTTTTTATATTCCTTAAAAATCTTAGCTAATTTATTTGGAATAACAGCAGCTGAAACTCTAATACCTGGAAAAAGTACTTTAGAATACGTTTTTAAATATATAACTCTTGATTCCATATCCAAAGCATATATTGGATCGGATTTATTATCAAGCTCTAAATCTCCTAAATAATCATCTTCAACTATATATACATCATATTTTTTGCAAAGCTTTAATATTATTTTTTTGTCCTCAGTATCATAAGAAAAACCTGTAGGATTGTGAAATCTAGGTATAGTATAAAAAAACTTTATACTTTTTAATTTAAGAATTTCCTCAAACTCATCAAAGTCTATTCCATTAGCTCCTCTTTTTATACCTATAGTTTTTATATGATTAAGCTCTAAAGATTTCAATACCCCATAATAGGTCGGCTCTTCTACAAGCACATTTTCTTTATTATTTCTAAAATCCATTATATTTAAAATATTTATAGCCTGCTGCGACCCTGAAGTTATAAATATATTCTCCTTATTTGCAAATACCTGATAATTTTCAAGCTGCTTTCTTACAACTTCAATTAAATTGGGATGTCCCTGTGCATAGTCGGCACTAAAAAGACTATTTTTATATAAATCTATTGCTATATCTGCACAGTGGTGAAATTCTTTATATGGTAAAACTGACTTATCTTGCGCTGCTGACTCAAAATCTACTTTTTCATCATTCTCCATTAAGCCTTTTTTAAAACTATTTTCAATAAGATAGTATCCACTTTTAGGTATAGAATAAATTATCTTTTCATTTTCCATAATTTCATATGCTTTAACAACCGTAGCTTTGCTGCACTTAAACTCCTCTGAAATACTTCTTATAGATGGCAGCTTTTCACCAGCTTTAATATCACAAGTCACAATTTTTCTCTTTATATATTTTATAATCTTCTCGTATTTATTCAAACTATCCCACCTTTTCAGTTAGCAATTGGCGGTTAAACATTGATGGTTAATTAATATTGTTAAACTACTCAACTATCATTTTTTAACTATCCTCTATCTATTATCAACTGTTCACTAGCATATTTCTGTACCAGTTCACCTTCAAGTTTTTATAATTGTTTTTCATACTAATGCAAGCTTATACTTTAAGCATAACATACTTTTTATTTTAGGAGGTAATCTCATGACTGAAGAAGAAAAAATATTTGCTGGAAGATTATTTGATGCTCGCACAAAAGAACTTCGTAATATTAAGCATAAAGCTCATGTGCTTTGTCAAAAATTCAATTCACTTGATGAATATGATGAAAATCGACTGCCAATCATCAGAGAATTCATCGGAAAGATTGGAAAAAAATATTATTTCCAAGGTCCCGTGCAGTTTAACTATGGCTGCCATACCTTCATCGGTGAAAACTTCTTTGCCAATTTTAATACAACAATTTTAGATGATGGTAGAATTTACATAGGCGATAATGTAATGCTTGGACCAAATGTTTCTCTCATGGCAAGCTCACACCCACTTATTGCAGAGGAAAGAACTGCAATGAAATACAAAGACGGGCATGTATCTGTATCCGAATATGCAGATGAAATACACATTGGAAATAATGTTTGGATTGCTTGCAATGTTGTAGTTTGCGGCGGCGTGCATATAGGAAACAATGCCGTCATTGGCGCTGGAAGTGTCGTTACAAAAGATATACCAGACAACTATATTGCATATGGCAACCCTTGTAAGCCAGTAAGGATGATTACAGAAAAAGACTCAAAACTGGACTTACTATAATCAATGGATCCGCATATTCATTTAAAAACCTCATCTCTATAAGCTTGAAAATGTATGAGCAAACTACAAAACATATTTGCTCATATCATGCCTTTTCTTTCATCCCATTGAAGTTCAAAATAAAAATATGCGCTTTTTACTCATTTCAAAACTCCTTTTAGATTATATACTTTACTTATAAAAATTGAAGGGAGAAATAAAATGTCTACATTATTAATAGCTAAAAACGCAACAAAAATTTATAATAAAAATCAAAAACCAGCTTTAAATAAGGTTTCGTTTCAAATAGAAAATGGAGAATTTATAGCCATAATGGGTGCCTCAGGTTCTGGAAAAACCACCTTGTTAAATGTACTTTCTACAATAGATAAGTTAACTAGCGGTGACATCTTTATAAATGGAGTAAATATTAAAAATTTGAATGATAGCAGTGCCACTGACTTTAGAAAAAATAATTTAGGTTTCATTTTTCAAGAATACCTTTTACTAGACAGCCTAACAGTAGGAGAAAACATAGCAGTTCCATTAACCCTACTTCATAAATCTCCAAATGAAATTGAAAATTCTGTACAAGCTCTAGCAAATCGCTTTGGAATAGGACATCTTTTATCCAAATACCCAAATGAGTTATCTGGTGGTCAAAGGCAAAGAGTCTCAGCAGCAAGAGCCATCGTTAAAAGTCCAAATATATTATTTGGTGATGAACCTACTGGAGCTTTAGACTCAAATTCAGCTACTGAACTTCTTGAAAAATTAAGTGAAGTAAACAAAGAATTGCAAACAACTATTTTAATGGTTACACACGATGCTAATGCAGCAAGTTATGCTAAACGAATTATAATATTTAAAGATGGACAAATTAAAACTGAATTAAATAAGGGTACCCTTACAAGAAAAGTTTTTCTCGATAAAATTTTAGAAGAAATAGCTAATCTTTAAGGAGGATTTTAAACTATGAATTTATTTACTATTGCTAAAAAAAATCTCAAAAAAAACTTTTCCATGTACTCCCTATATTTATTTTCAACCTCATTTATAATAATGGTATTTTTTAGTTTCGTAACTTTTTCAAATAACGAAGTTATATTAGGGCGAATATCTAGGGATGGTAGAGTAGAAACTATGTCCAAAGCCATTTCAATATTTCTTATGTGTTTTGTTATATTTTATATGTCATATTCTAATTCCTTTTTCATTAAAAGAAGAGTAAAAGAACTTGCAATTTATGCTTTATTAGGCTTTAAAAAAAGCAGCATGATTGTTTTACTGTTCTTTGAAAACTTGTTAATTTGTTTAAGTTCTCTTATTATTGGAATTTTTTTAGGTTGCTTCCTTCATAGAGGCTTTGTAATCCTCATAATTCATCTTTTAGGATTAAAGGTAGATTTATCAAGAATGGATTTCATTAGTGTAAAAGCTATTATATTCACTTCTTTATTTGTAATATTTATTATATTTGCTTTATTTATATCTAATTCTCTATTTCTTAAAAAAAATTCTCTATTGTCCCTTGTGCATGTAGATAAAAAAAGTGAAAATGAGGTAAAACCAAAAATTTGGAAAGCAACCTTAGGATTTATAACCTTAATATGCGGATATGCTTTAGCCTTTAATATAACCCTTGGAAAAACTTCCTTATGGATAACTATTGGCTTTGCTCCTATGGCAACTTTAACTCTTTTATTTGTTGTGCTTGGGACAGTATTATTTATAAATTCCTTTTTACCTTATGCCATATTAAAGTTAAAAAAACATAAAAAAAATTTTTATAGACAAATAAATATAATTGTTATTCCAAAATTTGTTTATCGCATAAGAACAAACGCAAAAACACTTATTACATCAACACTTATATCTGCTGTAACTTTAACAGTGCTTGGAGTAACCTTAATTACAATCTACTTTCCATTTAAAAGCTTAGACCGAGTTATTCCTGCTGCATTTGAATTTCCTATGGATAATACACAAAAAACAAATACAGCAATTAACCTTGTAAGAAAAGAAGTTGGAGAAAAAAACTTTTTCTATAAAAAAACTTCCTTAATTAAAGTAACCTCCTCTTCTAAAAATCTTCCTTATGAGTATAGACTTAATAAGCCTAATGGCTTTGAACTTATATCTGTGAAAGATTACAAAGAGCTTATGAAACTTCAAAATAAAAAATCATCCTTAGAGAACTTAACCAAAAATAATTGTGTTTTAGTTAAATATCAGCAAGATAAAACTGATGATTTTAAAGGAAAAATTTTTGAATTAAATCTTAATCAAAGTAACACTTTAAAAGTAAATGTAATAGCAAGCACTCTAAACAATCCAATTGGCTTTAATAACAGTATTGGAACCCTTATTATTTCAGATGACCTTTACAACAAAATTGAGAAACTTAACCTTCAGCACAACAAGGTAATCAGTATTTTCGGCAAAAACATGAAAAGTAATAAATTACTTTATGAAAAACTTGCTCCTATTTTCAAAGATAATCCTAGATTTCAAGGTGCTTATCAAAGGCTTAATGAATATATAACAGAAAACAGCTCAACGCTTCTACTTATTACTTTTGTTACTGCTATATTTTTTATTGCTACAGGAAGTCTTTTGTATTTCAGTAGTCTTTCAGGAATCTATTATGACAAGAATGATTTTAACATTTTAAAAAAGATAGGTTATAAAAATAAAAAAATAAAGAAAATTATAAGAAGCCAAACATCAGTACTTTTTATTATTCCATATATACTTGGAACCATTCACAGTCTTTTTGCTCTGGAATGTTTTAAGCCTTTAATGCCAAACTTAATTGGAAATACAAATATATACTGGATTCCCGAGCTTGGAAGCATTGGCATTTACACAATAATATATATAGTTTATTATATAATTACAAACCGAGTTTGCTGCAATATGGTATTGAAAAAAAACATGTAATATATGGTGGGATTAAGTTATGAAGCTAACATATGAAAAAAAACAACACTTAATTTTGTTAAATGAACTTTTTATAATAATACTCTTATGCTTCTACCATTTAAATAACGTTGATACTGAAGCTTCAAGTATATTATCTTTATTTATTATTTCAATTATGCTTATATTTTCAGCTTATGTAAGCTTTAGCAATTTAAAAAGCAATGGCATTTTATCACAATTCTCAATTTTACTTATTTTAAATTCTTGGGAATTCATGTTGTTCCAATATAACAATGATTTTACACTCAAGGCTGCCATTTTACTCGGTATTTTCATTAATTATAAAATAGTAACTTTTTTGATGATGTTCATTTTTCAAAATTCTTATTATAAATATAAAACTTCTACAAACACTATTTTAAAAATAGTCTGCTTTGTAACCTTAATCTCAACTTTAAATATGAGATTTATTTCTATAACACTTTTTTTACAGTGGTTTATAAGTCTTGGAATCTGTTTATTCCTATTTACCATACATAAAAATAGACTTATCTTTTTTCTTAAAAACGAAAGAAAAAATTTAATTTACACTACAACCATCATAGTGGTTCCTTACTTAATTTATAGTCTAACTTTTTTAAAGAACTCAAATTATTTATCTAATTCGGCACTTTATGTAATTGTAATGCTTCCTTTATTCAGTATTCTTAGCATTATCCATGCTAGCCGTCCAGAATTAAAGACATATGTAAATTTAAGTTTTAAAAATAAAGCTTTAATTTTAGCTCTACTTTTATGTTTTATACTTGTAATTGGAGCCATCTTAAAGTTTGATGTTATAAGCTATTTTATTATTATTCACAGCATAGTCTTTTTTGTTTTGTTGTACTTAGCTTTAACCTATAAAAATATTTTAACAAAACAAGATTCTTTAATTATAGGCATGCAAAGCTTTTACAGCAGTAGTTTAAGACAAATCTTGAAGGAAGAAAATTTGAGAAAAGATTTTTCAAATTACCTTCATGATGAAATACTTCAAGACTTACTGTCAATAAAAAATATTGTAAATAAAGCTGAAAAACCAAAAATTAAGGAATTGATAATTCAAACACTTGATAATTTGAATATTTCCATAAGAAGTCAAATGCAAGAGTATCATCCTACTATACTTCAAAGTCTTACTTTAAAAGAAAATTTCAAAAATCTTTTAAATTCAATATCTGAAAGATACCACGGCAACAATGTGAAAATTAACTTCAACTGCGATGATAAATTTTTTCTAGTAGAACCCTACAATTTAATTATTTACAGAATACTAAAGGAGCTTACTACAAATTCCTTTAAACATTCAAACTGCAATAATTTATGGATAAGCTTATATGAAGAAAATAAGAAAATCAAGCTTATTGTAGAAAATGATGGTACTGATTTACCTAATCTTGAAAATATTAATTGTAATTCACATAAAGGTTTATCCTCTATTAAAGAACAAATAATTTTCCTTGATGGTACTGTAAAAATGTCAAAGCGAAAACCATCTGGTTTATGTACTGAAGTTAATATTCCAATGAAAGGTGATAACTCATATGAATATTTTATTAATAGATGATCATGCATTATTTTCAAAAAGTTTGGAAATAGCTCTAGAAGATTATTCTCAAATAAAAAGTTTTAAATCCATACAAGATATCTCAAAGGTTATACCATATATAGCCAAAAATCATCCTGATATTATTTTAATTGATATAAATCTTAGCAACATAAGCAGTGAAGATGGTCTAGTTCTCGCTAAATCCATTTTAGCTACAATTAGAACCTCCAAAATTGTAATTTTAACAGGTTATGATTTACCTGTATACCGCTACGAAGCAAAAAAAATTGGATCAAAGGGCTTTATAAATAAAAACATACTACCAGATAAGTTACTGCAAATATTAATTGATATAAGTAATGGAAAGGAGTATTTTTCTTCTGAAGTCAACTATATTGAGGAACTCACCGAAAGTGAGAAACAAATCTTGCAGCTCTTGTGTAGTGGCTGCAAACGAAAAGAAATTGCACACATGCTTTACTCCAGCGAGCGCACAATTTCTAATCACCTTCAGCATATATTTGACAAACTTAATGTAACTTCTTCACTAGAAGCTGTCACTAAAGGAATTCAGCTTGGATACATAAAGCCTCATTTATTGTAAATTTAATGTACTATCTGCCGTTATATTATATAGTATTTCTTCTGTCCATTTAAACAAAATTTATTCACTACTTTAATTACTAAAAGAACAAGCACAGCATTTGGATTACAAATGTGGCTCTTCGCTTACAAAACTGGATTTTAGGTTACAAAAACTGCGTTTCATTTACAAGAATTAAGTTTTGAATTACAAACATGGTTTTTCGTTTTACAAAGTGGCATCTAATCTTTCAATTAACCCCATACTTATAATAAATAGTATACTTATATTATCATTTTATTGATATTCATTAAAAACATATTGAAAAATGATATGCTTTTTAGTATACTTTACTTATAAGCTAATTTGAAAGGTAGATTAAAAATGGATAACAAGTTAACTACATCGAAAATGTTAAAGAAATGTTTAAGTCTTGTAATTGTATGCACTATTCCTATACTTATACTATTTTTAATTAGTATATTTATTAAAAAGCCACTTGGTAATGCAATAATCTATGCCTCCATTGTAATCTTAGCTGCTGGGATATTTTTATTTCAACTGTATGAACTAAGATGTATCATATGTACAGTAATAGATAAAAGCCCTTTTATCGAAAAAAATATAAAAAGATTTAAAAACATTGGAAATTGTACTTTTCTTTTAGGTATATTTAATATTTTAAATAATCAACATCCTAAACATTTTTTAATAATTATTGATCTTGGTTTTTTTAGTATTGATAATAGCATCTTTATTTATATAATACTTGGGTGTCTATCACTAATTTTAGCAGAAATATTTAAAGCTGCATTAAAAATAAAAAATGAAAATGACCTTACAATTTAAAGGAGGACACTATGGCTATAGTTGTTAATTTAGATGTAGCAATGGCAAAATGTAAAATTTCTCTTTCAGAACTTTCTACTAGAGTTGGCATAACAACTGCAAATTTATCCATATTAAAGAATAATAGGGGTAAAGCTATACGTTTCTCCACACTAGATTCAATTTGCCGTGAATTAAAATGTCAGCCTGGAGATTTACTACAATATGTGGAAGATTAAAAATTTTAATTTATTTTCAACTAAAAGAACTATATTCATTAAATTCACCATTACAAATACTACCAAATTCATACTTATAAACTAAAATTTGTGAAGTAACAATGCTTCGTGGGATTAATTTTATCTCCCTTTATTTCTAATGTAAAATTAGTATTATACTTAATATTATACATCAAAATTCATATTCATCCATATAATTACACACAAATATATAAAAATAAGAACATGCACAAATTAAGATTTATACATGTTCTTATTTTTATTTTAAATAACCGCTTGCAATTTCAATGATTGTATCAATTTTATCCTTATCTTTAACAATATGCGAAAATAGCTCTTCATGACTTGGTTCCTTATACCTGTGAGAAATTCTATTTCTCATTAAGCGTGATTTTTCAAGAAAAATATATGTTTCCTCATCAATCCGATAACAAATCAACTCTCCTAAAATACATAAAATTTTCATTTTCCCTATAAATCCAGTCAGTTTCATCACAGAACTTTTCAAATTCTTCTTTATTATCATTGCAGTATATAATCTTTCCATCATTTAAAATGTTAATTTTAATAAATATATCCAAATTATCACTTCTTAAATCTAATACATCTATTTCTCTTTCCAAAAATTCTTCTAAAAATAATTCTATATCTAAAACACTATCTAATTTTAACTTATTCTCACCTAAAACAGCTATATCAACATCTGAAAACTCATTAAATTCATCATTACAAATGCTGCCAAAAACAATAACAGTAGAAATATCAAACTTGCTTATGAAATCACTAAACCCAGATGAATTAAGCTTATTTAATATCTTACTCTTTTCATCTATAATACTCATACTATCACCACTTCTTTTATTTTTATATTTATATTATACAGTATTTCTTCTGTCCATTTAAACAAAATTTATTCACCACTTTAATTACTAAAAGAACAAGCGCAGCATTTCATTATAAATTCATGCTATTATAAATATATAATAAAAAATATATAGACAAGGTGATTAAAATTGAAAAAATTAATAATAATAAACGGACCCATGGGCGTTGGAAAAACTGCCACTTGTAAAAAACTAAACAAAGAACTTCAAAATTCAGTATGGCTGGACGGAGACTGGTGCTGGATGATGAATCCTTTTACCCCAAATGAGGAAAACAAATTAATGGTTGAAAAAAATATTACATATCTATTAAGAAACTTTCTAACTAATTCTAATTTTGACTATGTAATATTCAACTGGGTAATACACTTAGAAGAAATATTTGATTTAATTTTAGACAAATTAGATGACTTAGAATTTGAAGTAATAAAAATAACTCTTATGTGCAATGAAGAAAGCTTAAAGAAGAGAATATCTATGGATGTATCAAATGGCTTAAGGGACAAAGAATGTATAAATAGAAGTTTAGAGCGCATTCCTCTATATAAGAATATGAATACTATAAAAATTGATACAAGCGAAATTTCCACTGATGAAGTGGTAAAAAAAATATTAGAATTCACACATTAAGGAACTTTTGAGCAACAAGCCCTTAATGTGTGAACCATATATTATCCCCTTTAAAATAATGCTCAAAACCAACATACCAGTACTATTAAAATTGGGGTTTGGGTGGATTTTGCAAATGGCTTTATTTATTTCTTTTGAGTGAACTTATTAAACGCTTCGCTAATTTCATTAGAATGCCCTGTCATAAGATGTCCACCTATTTTTAACGACACAAAAGTACAATTTGGTATTTTTTTTGACCACAGCTTTGCTTTATTATAATCCGCTAATTTATCATCTTCTGCATGCACAATTAATGTTGGAACTTTTAGCCTGCTCATATCATATTTTTCATAATGATTGTCCATATCAGTATTTGCAATTTTAGCATCTAAAACAATTCCATCGTGTCTTTGGCTTAACGGCATAATTTTTTCTATAGTATTACTATTCATTCCCATAAGTGGTTCAAATAATGGACTAAAAAGCCACTAAGTATAACCTCTCCTTTCTATAATTTTCACCAAAAGCCTTCACATGTCAAGCTTTAAATATTTTTCATGTATAAAATTTAGTTCCTCCAAAAAAGGCTATGTCTACCGATGAAGAATTAATCAAAGAAATTCAAAACGGGAATGAGTATGAATAGTTCCATAGCTTCTGTAAACGTATTTTACACGACACTTATAATTTTCTCTAAATGCTTTAAGTAAATTTCCTGAAATTTTGCTAGTTCACCAAGTCCATGAAGATAAACTTTTACTTTTATTCCTTCTTTTTCAAGGATTTTTTTCCATGAATTTTCGTTACCACACATATCTTTTTTAACATGAGTTCCAGCAACTAGCATAAAAGGCACAAGCATTACTTCTTTTATTTTATTCTCTTTAACCCAATTAATTACACTCTTTATACATGGTTGTCCTTCCATAACTCCTATAAATACATCCTTATAGCCTTTATCATTTAATAAAGCCTGAAGTTTTAAATAGCACTTATTAGAATAGCTATAAGAGCCATGGCCCATAAAAATAACAGCTTCTTTTCTATCTATAATATCTTTTATTGCATCTATTAACAATTCATAATCTTCATTACTATATACAGCTGGAGTTCCAAGTTTAACTTTTTTAAATAAATTTTCTCCTCTTGTTATTTCTATCAAATTTTTTAAATTGCTATATTCACTTCCAGGAATTAAATGAAGCGGCTGAATAAATACTTCTTCATATCCATCCTCATATAGTTTTTTAAGTGCTTCTTCTGGTGTGTCTACAAATATCCCATACCTGTCTTTAAGTATTTTTATTACTGTTTGGGATGTAAAAGCTCTTCGCACTTCATAAGCAGCATATTCATTTTTTATCCTGTTTTCTATTGCGTCTATTGTAATTTTTCCTGCATTTGCAAATGTAGTTCCAAAACTAACAACAAGTATTGATTTTTTCAACGCTTTGTCCTCCATTTAATATAAATTACATTTTTTATACTAAAAAAAGCCCCAGATATTTCCCGGGGTTTGGGATATGCAGCGGATTGTCACCGACTTTTAAGTATAGAAGTATCAAAATCCACTGCATTTAATTGTAAACCAATATTACTGCAAATTCAACTTAAAGAGATTATGTCTAGAAGTTCATCACTCTTATCTACAAAATCATCATTATTATTTAAAGCAACAGAAATTACTGGATAATCTGATTTTTCATATTCCTCATTTTCAGTATTATTTTTTTCATCCACAAATACCTCTATATATTTAGACTTTCCTATTATATCTTTAGCATATTTTCTTTCTTTGCTAAACTTGCTTACATTAGAAACTATCGTTACAAGCCCATTATCTGAAAACATTTTTGCAAAATTTGCTATTGCATTAACTTTATTATCAATGATGCCTTCTGTCAAACTATTAGTGTTTAAATAATATACTTTTTTACCAGCATCAAATAATTCTTTTTCTAACTTAACCGCAATTTTAGAATTAACTTCATCATCAAGTCCAGTAATCCAGATTACTTTGCCCTTTTGTCCCATTCTACTTTCTCTTTCAATTGAATTTATAGCACTTTTGATATTTTGTACATTATTCTTTGAAGTTTCTGCTGTTCCAAGAATAATTCCACCACCACTTGTGTTATAATTGTCTATAATTACAAATCTACCCATAGCCTCATTTTTATTAAAAGTATCAAAGCATATAAGAGAATTAGACTTTACTATAACCTCTGCGACATCATTTTTATTTACAACTTCTGTATTTTCTTTATGCTCAAGTGTAGCTGCATCTATTACCTTTTTTATTTTATCAATTTGTACCTCTATCTCCTGTGTTGCTATTTTAAGTCTATATTTTTTTCCCTTTTTAAGAGGCTCTTTACCTAACCAAAATATATTTGCATTAAAAAAATTTGAAGTTGCAGCAATATCCTCCTTGTGTACTATTACTTCTCCCCTTTTATTATAAAATTCATCTTCTACAGTAATTCCAACGGACATCCCAGCTGAAACCTGATTTTTATTATCTTTTTTCTGCCAAAATTCCAATGACTTAACTTTCGTAGTCTTACCTGATGGGCAAAAAACTATTTCATCTCCAACACTTAAAGAACCCGATTCTATTCTTCCAGCTATAATTCTTTTGCTGTCAAACTTGTATATATCCTGTATTGGAAGTCTTAAGGATTTATGCTCTATTCCTTTTTCCTTTTCAATCTTATCCATGCTTTCAAGTATTGAATCCCCATTATACCATGGCATCTTATCTGATTTTGAAGCTACATTGTCACCTAAAAAAGCTGATATTGGAATATATCCCATAGGGTATATATTAAGATTATTTAAAAATTTATTAAACTGCTCAACTATTTCATTGTATCTTTCCTCAGAATAATCAACTAAATCCATTTTATTTACAGCAACATAAACTTTTTTTATTCCTAAAAGTGATAAAATATATCCATGCCTCTTAGATTGTTCTTGTATTCCTTCATTTGCATCTATAACTAAGATTGCTGCTTCTGCACTTGCTGCTCCCGAAACCATGTTCTTCAAAAACTCCTTATGCCCCGGTGCATCAATTATTACATAATCTCTTTTTTTAGTAAAAAAACGAATCATAGTTATATCTATTGTTATTCCTTGCCTTTGTTCCTCCTCAAAAGCATCTAATAAAAAAGCATATTCAAATTTTTTTCCCTCTTCTTTTGATATTTTTTTTACTTTTTCAATAGCACCATCAGGTAAAGAATTTGTATCATAAAGAAGCCTTCCAATTAAAGTTGACTTTCCATGATCTACATGTCCAACGACTACTATATTTAAATTTTCTCTTGAACTTTTCATTTTGCTTCCCCCTTACATATATCCATGTTTTCTAAGTTTTTCAAGTGCATGTGGATCTGCTTTGTCCTGAGCTCTTCCACTTCTTTCAGTTTCATTTGTATTTTTAAGTTCTTCTATAATTTCATCTAGATTTGATGCGTTTGAATCTATGGGACTTGTACATGGTGCACATCCCAAGCTCCTATATCTCTTCCCATTTTTAGAAAAATATAAATCCACTACAGGTATATTTTCTCTTTTGATGTATTCCCATATATCTATTTCTGTCCAAGCAAGTAGTGGGTGAATTCTTATATGATTTCCCTTTTTAAAATCAGTTTTAAATTGATCCCAAAGTTCTGGCGGCTGATCAGTGTAATCCCACTCAGATTCAGCGTTTCTCTCGCTAAATACTCTTTCCTTTGATCTAGAACCTTCTTCATCTCTTCTTATTCCAACTATAAGTCCTTCAAATTTATACTTATCTATAACTTGCTGAAGTCCATCTGTTTTTAAAGCTTTGCAGCATTCAAGCCTTCCTTTTTCAGGACCCATACCTGCTTTAATTGCATCCCAATTTGTATTTACTATCAAATTAAGATTATATTCTTTAGCAACTTTATCTCTAAATTTAATCATTTCCGGTATTTTATGAGTTGTGTCAACATGAATAAGTGGAAATGGACAATTTCCAAAAAAAGCTTTTTCCGCAAGCCACAACATTACAGTTGAATCCTTTCCTATAGACCAAAGCATCCCTAATTTACCAAAATGCTTATAAGCCTCTCTTAAAATATAAATACTTTCAGCTTCCAATCTATCCAAATGATCCATTTTTAATTCCTCCTAATTTTTTCTTTCAAGACCACATTTATATCTAATACTTTTTTCAAATTTTCCAAACAGTAATTTATCAAAAATAAGTCCAAAGGCTACAATTACAATCATTACAGCCATAACCTGACTTACATCTCCCAAATCTCTTCCCGCCATTAATACCTGACCAAGTCCTTTGCTTGCAGACAACATTTCTCCAGCCATAAGTGCCCTCCATGCAAAAGACCATCCTTGTTTCATCCCAGATACTATACCTGGAAGTGCAGAAGGAATTACAACGTTAAAATATAACTTTCTTCCACTTGCTCCCATAGTTCTTGCTGCTTTAACGTAGATAGGATTTACATTTTTAATTGCAGCTTCAGTTGATATTGCAATTGAAAAAATAGAACCTATTACAGTTACAAACAAAATTGAATTTTCATTAATTCCATACCAAAGTATTGCAAATGGTATCCAACATACACTCGGAATTGTTTGAAGTCCTAATATTAATGGGCTTAAATTTTCATCAATGTATTTATATTTTACAATAAATAAGCCAACTAAAATTCCAACTACAAGCGATATAATATATCCTATAAAAAGCCTTCTTAAACTTGCGATTATCGCTAAAAATAAAGTATTATCTCCTATCAAATCAATAAGTGTATTTAAGACATCCATAGGCGATGGAAAAGTATATGGTTTCCATAAGTTTAATGTATCTACAAAAATTTTATAGACCAGCTCCCAAATCATTATCAGAATTATATAAAATAGAACTTTTTTCAAAATCCCAATCGCTATCGTACTCAGCTTTTGCAACCTTCTCTACCTCCTCCTTAAGTTCTTTCATAATTTCAGCCGAAACATAGGTCAAATCTAAGCTTTGAGCTTGTCTTGGTCTCCCTAATTTAATATCAAATACTTTCTTTATTTTTCCTGGATTTGCTGACATCATTACAACTTTATCAGCCAAAAGTACAGCTTCTTCGACATTATGAGTTACAAATATTATAGTTTTCTTTGTTTCCCACCATATATTTTGAAGTTCAATCTGTAATATATTTCTAGTTTGACTATCTAAAGCTGAAAATGGCTCATCCATGAGTAAAACTTCTGAATCAAGTGTTAGAGCTCTTGCAAGGGCAACTCTCTGCCTCATACCTCCTGATAGTTCATGTATATAAGAATTTTGGAACTTAGTTAAATGAACCATCTTTAAATATTTCAAAGCCTTTTCCCGTCTTTCTTCCTTTGGAACATTTTTTATTTTCATTCCAAATTCCACATTTTGTATTACATTAAGCCATGGAAAAAGTGCAGAATCTTGAAACATAAAAGCTCTATCAGTGCCCGGATTTTTTATTTCTTTATCATTTAAATAAAGTTTTCCAGAACTAGTTTTTTCAAGTCCAGCTATTATATTTAGCAATGTAGACTTTCCACAACCAGACGGTCCAAGTAAGCATATAAATTCCCCACTTTTTATAGAAAGATTTATGTTATCAAGCGTATGTGTTGTTTTTTCCTTTGAAATAAAATCCTTACTTACATCTTTTATTTCAATACTCAAATTTCTCCCTCCTCTTAACTTTAATTAATTTCACTCTGTCCTTGAGACTTTAAAACTTTATTTAATATATCAAAATCAAACATTCCTTTAAGATCTGATTTCTTCTTTATAAAACCTTCTTTTAAAGACCAATCGGCCATGTCTATAATTGCACCCTTTTCCGGATTATTTGTAACTTTTATTCTTTTAAATGATGAATTTAAAATATCCTTAGCTAAATCCTTACCTGTTACTTCTTTAAGTTGTTTATTTATTAGATCTTCACTCTTATCAGTATTGTCAATTATATATTGCGTTTTCTGCACATGAATCTTTAAAAACTTCTCAACTATATCTGGATGATCTTTTATAAAATCTTTCCTTGCTACAACAACTGCTGTTGGATACTTCCCATTTTTCCAAATTTCATCATAATCAAGTACAACTTTTGCTCCAACTTCTTTTACTAGTCTTGAACCCCAAGGCTCAGGAACTAATGCTGCATCAATTGAACCTTTATCTAAAAGAGTTTTTATGTCTGGATTTTCAGCTTGAATAATCTCCACCGTTCCTCCCTTTGTTTTATCCTTTAAACCATTTTCGGCAAGTAATATTCTCAAATTCAAATCTTGGGTATTTCCAAACTGTGGTATTGCAACTTTTTTTCCATTTAAATCTTTTACTGATTTTATATTTGATCCATTTCTACTTACAAGAATTGCAGCTGCATCTGCTCCCCCAGCAATAACCTGCATTTCACCTTTTGACTTTATATAACCATTTATTGCTGGACCAGGTCCTATATATCCAATATCAACATCTCCAGCTAAAAATGCTTCAACCTCAGAAGAACCTGCATTAAATTTCTGCCATTTAACTTTAATTTTATTTCCAAATGCTTTTTGCAGTGATCCATCCTCTTTTTGAGCTAAAGCTTGAGAATGAGTTATATTAGGAAAATATGCAATTTTCACTTCTGATAAATTTTTATTACTTTTACCGCATCCAGATAATAAACTAGTCACCAGTAAAATCAATCCAAAACATAAAACACCTCTATTTCTTTTCATAAAAAAGCCCCCTAATTTTATATTTTTTAATATTTGTTTGACTCTTTTCTATTTGTACTTACAGTCATTTTTCTTCCATCACTACTGTTCATGTACCACTTTAATTCAGAGCCATCCTCTACTACATACAAATAAGCTCCATTTCCACCAATATCAGCACCTAAATAATATTTTATTGCCTGACTTCTACATTCTTTAAGACATGCAGTGCAGCCCCAACAGTTTTGTGGATATTTTATAAATGCCTTTTTATATTCGTTTTTATAAATTAAACTTCCGGGACATACTTTAATACATTTGCCACACCCAACACATTTTTTTGTGTCAATTTTTATGCTCATAGAATTCATTCCTTCCAACCAGATTTCTAAATATGACATTTATTTTCCCATCTTTGTATACTGAATTTACATACTTAAGCCAATTTTTATCATCTTTTTCAGGATAGCTTCCATTTTCTTCATAACATTTCCATCTTGTTTCTTTTCTTGCTTTTAAATGAGCTATAAGGGTTTTAGCAACATATAGCCTATCTATGAGTTCATATATAAATAAAAGTTCATGGCAATCCGAAGCTTTTAATTTCAAAGAAAGCTTCAAAAGCTTATCAATACTTTTTTCAGCCATTTCAAGTTTCTTATTTGTGTACTTATAGTGCTGAGAAATTCCTCCACAATATTCATCCATTATTTTTTGCATTGCTTCTTCAAGTTCGTAATCCTTAAAATCACTTTTATTTGTAAAAAAGCTATTTAACTTTCTAACTTTTTTATCTATTTCATCCTTTGGAATTTCCTCAAGGCTTTGTTTTTCAATATATTTAACTGCATTTTCTGCTGCTATTTCTCCTTCTGCAAAACATCCTGTTACATATTTTTTAGGACTTCCTCCTGCAACATCACCAGCTGCATAAAGTCCATCTAAAGTAGTTTTTCTACTGGTATCTACCCAATAGCCACTTGCGCCATGTCCGCCAACTATATATGGTTCTGTTCCTTCAATTTCCACATTTTGCTTTGATGGATTTATTTCATTATCAAACCACCTTAAAGCCTGTGCAGGTGCCATGTTCAAATACGCCTTAAATAAATCTTTAACCTGATTCTCAGTTATTCCCTGAGTTTTTAAATAACAAGGTCCTTTTCCCTTCAAGTTTTCCATTACTGTACTGTAAAGTCTATTAATAGTAGTTGGTTTTCCATATTCCTTTATATATTCTTCTAAATCAGAATTTACTTGCAGAATTTTAACCCCCTGGGCTATAGTACCTGTTGGAGCAATAGTATCCTTACATCTAAGTGCAATAAATCTCATTTCAAAAGTAGTCATTTCTGCTCCTGCTCTTATGCCCATTGCATATCCAGCACCTGTATTAAAAGGTGAATACCACATTTTGTGTCTTGAAAATCCTGGATTATTAGGTTTGTATACTCCTGCCGCTCCACCAGTTGAACATATTACTGCTTTTGCATAAATTACATATACTTTAGGTTCACGTATTGAAAAAGTATAAACTCCTATCACTCTGCCATTTTTAACAATATAGTCAAATGCATTAACTTCATTTAAAACACTTATATTTTTCTTTTTATTAACAGCTTCAGATAAAATAGGCTTTATATTTTCGCCATTTATTTTTATACTTCTCTTTCCTCGTGAAACATAATTACCATTCTCATCTTTTAAAATAGTAAGTCCATCTCTTTCAATTTCTTTTGTAACCGAATTAAGCCTTTTAGCAGCAGTGTATACTAAATCTTCTCTTATTACTCCATTAAATTCACTTTTTACATAATCAACAAAGGAATTTGGAGTTTCATTTTCAGTTATGTAAGCATTTAAAGCATTAACACCAGCTGCAAGACAGCCGCTTCTCTTTATATTAGCCTTTTCTATAATTAATATTTGAATACTAGGTTTTTTTGCAGCACTTAGGGCTGCAAAACATCCTGCTGCACCTCCTCCTATTACAAGAAGATCTGTTTTTAAAACTTCATACGATAATTCCATTGTTATTCTCCTATGATTTTATTTTTGCCCAAATAATCCATTATTTCTTTAACACACTGCTCCTTTGTAATTTCATACGTTTTTATTGTCATTTCAGGATTTTCTGGTATTTCATATGGCGAATCAATTCCTGTAAAATTTTTAATATTTCCACTTCTTGCCCTTTTGTATATCCCTTTTGGATCTCTCTTTTCACATTCTTCTATTGGGCAATCTACATAAACTTCAATAAAATCTTCTCCCAATAATTTTCTTACATTATTTCTATCGTTTTTAAAAGGTGATATAAAAGTTGTAATTGTTATAACTCCTGCATCAACAAACAATTTTGCTACTTCCGAAACTCTTCTTATATTTTCACTTCTATCTAACCTTGTAAAACCCAGATCTGAATTCAAGCCGTATCTCAAATTATCACCATCTAAAAGATAAGTAATATAACCTTCTTTGTGAAGTTCTCCTTCAAGCATAGAAGCAACTGTTGATTTACCAGAACCCGAAAGGCCAGTAAACCACAATACTACTCCCTTCTGTTTTAGCAATTTTTCTCTATCTTTTCTTTTAATTTTAGTTTCCTGCCAGCGTATATTGGTATTTTTTTTATTTTCCATTGTTTCCACCTCAAATTGCTTTCAGCGCATTTTCTATATCACTTATTATGTCTTCTGCAGCTTCTATGCCAACAGACAATCTCAAAAGGTCATCATATACTTCCATTTTTTCTTTTTCTTCATTTGCATTATGGGCACAAATTGTAGAAGCTGGATGTATTATTATTGTCTTCGTATCACCTATATTAGTTAGGTTTAATATAAGTTTTAAATTTGTTATAAACTTAAACGCTTTTTCCTTTGTACCAAGCCTAAAGGTAAGTATTCCAGAAGCTCCTTCACTGTAATACTTTTCAGACAAATCATAATACTTTGATGTCTTTAAATTAGGATAATTTACTTTTACCACTTTCTCATTTTTTTCAAGGTATTTTGCTATCTTTATTGCATTGCTGCAGTGCTTTTTCATTCTTAGTTCCAAAGTTTCAATTCCTGTTAAAGTCAAAAATGCATTAAATGGTGACATTGCTGCCCCTATATCCCTTCCAATAGAAGCTTTAAGTTTGGCGGTAAAAGCAAGTTTTCCAAACTTATTAAAGTAATCATGGAAATTTTTATATTTATCTGTTTTATATTTGTCGCTTCCGCCATCAACTATAATGCCACCTATAGCATTTGAAGTTCCATTGATGTATTTTGATGTTGAATGAATTACAACATCAGCACCATAATTTATGGGATTCACAAGATACGGAGTTGAAATAGTTGAATCAACCATAAAAATTATATTATTATCTCTACAAATCTCTCCTACCTTTTCAATATCTAAAATATCAAGCTTTGGATTTCCTATAGTTTCAGCATATACAAGCTTTGTTTTTTCTGTTATTGAATTTAAAAGGGAGGTTTCATTTAACTCATCTAAAAAGGTAACTTTTACTCCTATATCTTTTAAATTTGCAAGTAAAGTATACGTACCACCATACAATCCAGAAGCTGCTATTATCTCATCGCCACTTTTAACTATATTGGTAACTGCCATATATATAGCGCTCATACCAGATGCTGCCGCTGTTGACGCTAATCCACCTTCTAAACTTGATATTCTCCTTTCCAAAGTTGTCACTGTTGGATTTGATACTCTAGTATACGCATATCCCAAGGCTTCCCCTTGAAATATGCTTTCCAATTCCTCAGGGGAAGTATGTGCATAAGCATTTGACATATACACTGGAATATTGGTGGCACCGTTTTTTTCTAAATTATAGTTACCATGAATAAGCTTTGTCGCAAACTTCATGCTTTTACACCTCTTCCATTTTTACTTTTTCTCTATTACAAGGAGATTATATCCTTCAAATTTATCATCAATAGATATTATTTTATTTCCTTCCTTTTCAACACTTCTAGGAACATTTGTTATTGGATCGCCATCGTCAAGGTAGAAGCCTATTTGATCTCCTGAATTTACTTTTGAAAGTTCTATTTTTACTTTAACAAAATTTATTGGACATTTTACTCCTCTAAAATCAACAACTTTGTAACCTAAGGCTTCCTTTTTATCTTGCTTACTGTCTTCTTTTTTAATTTCATTTTCCTTTGGAAGAGTTATATCAAGCTTGCCATTCAAAGATTCAAACATATCCCTTACTTTTTTAACAACGTACTCTACATCCTTAAATTTATCTGATATATCTTTAACATCGCCAATTTTAAAATCAATTAGCGTATCTATTAATTCCTTAATGCTTGACTTTAAATATCCTTCATCTACAAAATTTTTGACAAATTCTTTAAATATTTCTCTTTCCTTTGTGCTATCTACTCCTTTTAATATTAAAAGAGATCTTGCTGCAGAAAGTGCTGCTTCATATAACTTTAAGTTTTCCTTTGAATTTTTATATTCATCAAGATATGCTTCTGCGTTAGATATATCCATTTTTATTACATCAAGAACTCCAGTACTGCATTCACCTTTTCCTCTTCCTTCAAGCGAAAATTTCTTGTCAGTTCCAAAATCATAATATAGATCCGGGCTTGCACAGTAACTTTCTATCGTTGAATATCTTTCTGTTAATTTTTTTATTTCTTCAATATCATTTTTTAAGAACTCATAAAAATCCAAATACTTAGTTTTATTCTTTAATTCTGCTAATTCTAAAAGGTAATCAGGAACCTTTTTCGCTGGTACATCGCCAATTTTACTTGCAAGCTTTGCACCCTCTCCCCCAACATAGCCTCCCATTGATACTGTATACATTGGAACCAAACCATCTTCCGTTCTTGTTGCCCTACCATTCAACCCTATAGCTCCTTTTTCATGTTGAGCACAGGAATTAAGACATCCAGATATATATATTTTAGGGAGTGCACTTTTCACTTCAAAGGATGCAGTTTTAAACTTATCTTTTATAGCTGTGAGCAAATTTTGTGACAGACAAAGTCCAAGCTGACAGGTTGAAGCTCCCGCACAAGTTGAAGAATTGTACAAATTAAATTGTGATGAAAACTCTTTTATTATATCTGCAAGCTTAGCTGCATCACTGCCTTTTAAATCTCTTATATAAAAACCTTGTGTATTTGTAAATCTAATTGTTATTTCGTAATTTAAATCCTCTAAAAATTTTATTACCTTATCCAAATCAGCTGTTTTAAGATTTCCACTCTGAGGATGAATGTAAACTGAATAATAACCCTTTTGCTTCTGCTTAAATATTACATTTTCATGCTTTTCTTCTAAATTATCTATATATTCTAATGTTTCATATTTAGCTTTATTTTTCACATCATCAATTATTAAATCCAAATTTTCTTCTTTTTTAACATTTTCTAATTCTGCCTTGAGTAATTCTTTAAATTTTTCATCTCCAAATCTATATGAAATAAATCTTATCCTTGCTTTACTTTTATTTGTTCTATCCCCTTCTTTTTCAAAAAGCCTTTTTAGTGCAACTACGTAATAAAGCACATCTTTTGCTTCTATAAAATCTTCAATTTTTATAGAAGCTCTTGGCTTTCCTCCAAGTCCACCAGCTGCAAATACTTTAAAACCTTTTTTGCCATTTTTAATTTCTGCTATAAAACCCAAATCTGAAATTGAAGCATTAGCAGTATCCTTTTCATTATTTGAAAATGCTATTTTGTATTTTCTCGGCAAATTCATATTGCTCGGATCTTTAATTAAATAATTTGTAACCTTCTCTACGTAAGGTTCAACATCAAAAGCATCGTCATAGGCTACTCCAGAAAGAGGCGAACTCTCAACATTTCTTACAGTATTTCCGCCTGTACCTTTTGTTATTATTCCTACATTTATAAGCTCTTTCATTATAGGATACACATCTTTAAGCTCAACCTTATGAAACTGTGCATCTTCTCTTGAGGTAAGGTGAAGTTTACCATGAGAGTACTTTTTACCTAAGCTGCTTATGACTTTTATTTGATCAAATGTTACAAATCCACCCGGGAGTCTCATCCTTATCATGTAATTTTCTTTTTCTCTTTGCTCATAAACCCCCATTGATACTCTAAATGCCTTAAATCTAAGTGGGTCTATTTGTCCATTTAAATACTGTTCTGCCTTTTCTTTAAAATCCTCTACTTCTTTTAAATTTTTTTCAGTTATATGAAGCATAAAAGCACCTCTTTTCAAATTATTTCATATTCAAGCTTTTCTACATTGTTTTTATTTATCTTAAACAGATTAAAAACCGGCTTTTCTTTATTTTGAAGAGATAATATGGCATAAATTATATTTGGATCAAATGCTAATCTCTTGTCCTCTTCAGATGGCCTTGAAGGAGAATGCGGATGAGAATGGTAATTTCCAAGGAGCTCCATATTTTCTTTTCTAATAAGCTTTACTTTTTCAAATTGTTCCTTTGGATTCATTGAAAAATGCTCACTGCTGTTATCTACATTAACTAATGCATATGCCTTATTTATGTAAACATCTCCAGCTTTTTTTACCCCTGCAAGAAAACCGCAGCATTCATTGTCATATTCTCTTCTTGCCTGCTGTAAAATCACACTATATTCTGACTTTTTTAAATAAATCATTTTATCACCCTTTTAATTTTCCTGATTTTAAATCACAAGATGGATTTTCATAATCAATAAGAGTTTTTATGGTAGGATTATCACTGCAAACACCGCACCTTTTATTTTTTGATACTTTTATCTTACTAAATTCCATTTTAATTGCATCAAAAGTTAAAAGATAACCTGCAAGTGTTTCTCCTACTCCTAATATATATTTAATCGCTTCAAGTGCTTGAAGAGTACCAATTATTCCTCCCATAGCACCTATGACTCCTGCTTCTCTACAAGTTGGAACTACTCCTTTGGGAGGTGGTGACTGAAATATACATCTATAACATGGTGTTCCATTATCAGGTATATAGGTCGTGAGTTGTCCTTGAAATCTTATAATCCCAGCGTGTGAAAATGGCTTTTTAGCTAACACACAGGCATCGTTTATTAGAAATTTAGCTGCAAAATTATCCGTCCCATCAATTATAAAATCATAATCTTTTATAATATCAAGTATATTTTGCGAGGTAACAACTTCATTATAAGTTATTACTTTTACATCTGGATTCATCTCATTAATTGTTTCTTTTCCAGATTGAACCTTTGGCTTTCCTACATCTTTCGTCTGATGTATTATTTGCCTTTGAAGATTTGATAAATCAACTACATCTCCATCCACAAGTCCAATTGTGCCAATTCCAGCAGCTGCAAGATACATAGCTGCTGGTGCTCCAAGCCCCCCTGTTCCTATAACAAGTACTTTAGAATTTAGCAGTTTTCCCTGTCCCTCTACTCCAACTTCAGATAAAATAATATGTCTAGAGTATCTCTCTATCTGCTCTTCACTAAATTCCAAGACTTCCACCTCCCATAAAATATAAAAAGTCTATTTCATCATTTTCTTTAAGTACAGTTTCATCAAATTTATTTCTATCTAAATATTCGCCATTAAGCTGCACAGTTACCATATCTGGCATTTCTACATTTTCATGAACAAGTATCTCGCTTACAGTTAGGCTCTTTTCTAGTTCTTTTTCTTTTCCATTAATTTTTAAAGTCATTTTATCTTTCCTCCATATAATTAATTTTCAAGGTATTTTTCAATAACCACAGCTGCTGCACCTACAACCATAGCATCTTCTTTTAAATATCCACCTCTTTTAAATACAATCTTTGATTTAATATTTTTAAAGACTGTTTCAACGCAAGTATCATAAAATATTTTAGAATATGAAATAATTTCTCCATTTAACACAACTGCTTTAAGATTAAACATTTGTATTAAATTTATTAATCCTATACCAAGCAAAATAGCAGCATTTCTTATTATTTCAATAGAAAGTTCATCATTCATCTTCGCAGCTTCACAAATATCTTTACAGGTAATTTCATCTATAGGCTTATTTATTATTGAATTTCTTCCTTTTTTCAGTTTTAAAATAAATTGCTCAATTATAGCGCCAGTAGATGAATAATTATCTATACATCCAAACTTACCTCTATCGACAATCATATGTCCGAATACATTTTCATCATTATTAAGCATTCTGAAAATTTTGCCATCAACTATTATTCCAGCTCTAAACTTTTTACCGCAGTGGATATAAGTCATGTTACTAAATTCAGTTTTTAATCCATAAAAATATTCTGCTTCTGCTGCAGCATTTGCACCATTTTCAATAACAACATAAACTCCCAACTTTTCTTCTAAGATATTTTTTATTTTTACATCACTCCACGTATTTGTGCAGTCATGCATAACTCCACTTTTAAATTGAAAACTTCCCTGGACAGATACCCCAATTCCAAATAAACTTAAAAAATCTAAATTTAGTTCTATATAAACTTTATTTATTGATTTAACTATATAATCCAGTACCTTCTCTGGTGTAAATGAGTAATTCATTTTAAACATTTCTTTATGCAATATCTCAAGTTTTAAATTAGTAAAAGCAATTTCTACTTCTTCTACAGAAATATTTATACCAATTATATAAAAATTACATAAATTAATATTATAAACTATTGGCTTTCTCCCACCCGTGGATTCACCTATGCAGTACTGAACTAAAATTCTATTACCCTCAAGTGGCTCCATTATGCGATTTAACGTTGTTAATTTTATCCCTGTAATATTTGAAATTTCACTTTTAGGCATAGCACCTTTTTTTTGAAGTAAATTAAATATTTTTTTTCCAGTAGAAGTCATCCCGCTAAATAGCTCATAGCTGCATTTTTCAAATATAATTTCACTGTCCCCTCCTCCATACTTCTTACCTCGTTGGTTAAAAGTGTGCGGCATAATAAAAAAAGTCAAGCTCTACTAGTAATCACCACTAACAACTAAAACACACTTAGTTATTAATGAGATTATTAATAAAACCTGACCTCTAGTTTATCTAGTCAATCAGCTTATATTTAATTATATTATGCCTAGTACACTATGTTAACATAATTTATAAACAAACTTTTGTAAAATCAAACCTCTAGTTTTACTAGTCAGCTTAATTACATTTAATTTAACCACGTTAACATTCTTTAACCTACTAAATATAAAAATCAAATCCTATAAATTTAATATGATTATTATGTTTTTAATTTATCACCTTATCACGAAAAAGTCAATATCTATTTTATCGTTTTTTTAGCCATTTTGAAGCTTCAATTGCATAATAAGTTATTATAATATCGGCTCCTGCTCTTTTTATTGATAAAAGTGATTCAAGTACAATTGCTTTTTCATTTATATATCCAAGTTTCGCACCTGCTTTTATCATTGCATATTCACCGCTTACACTATAAGCCGCAACGGGAACGTCATACTTAGTTCTCGCTTTATTTATTATATCAAGATAAGATAAAGCAGGTTTAACCATTATTATATCAGCACCTTCATTTATGTCATCCTCTATTTCGAGCATAGCTTCTCTTGAATTTGCAGGGTCCATTTGATAGCTTTTTCTATCTCCAAATTTAGGCGCAGAATCCGCCGCTTCTCTAAATGGTCCGTAAAATGAAGAACAGTATTTTGCACTATATGCCATTATTGAAACATTTTTATATCCATTTTCATCAAGAGCGTTTCTTATAGCTTCTATCCTTCCATCCATCATATCTGAAGGTGCCACCATATCAGCTCCAGCTTTTGCATGAGAAAGCGCTATTTTTGCAATGTATTTTATAGTTTCATCATTATCAACATACTCATCATGAATTATTCCACAATGACCGTGGCTTGTATACTCGCACATACAAACATCTGTAATTATAAATATATCCTTATCAATTTCTCTTATTTTTCTTATTGCCTTCTGTATTATTCCATTGTCGTCAAAAGCTGAAGAGCCAACTTCATCTTTGTAATCTGGTATTCCAAATAAAATTACACCCTTTACTCCCGCTTCTCTTATTTCATCTATTATCTCTGGTAGCCTGTCCAACGAATAATGATAACAATCAGGGAGAGAGGATATTTCTTTTTTTATATTTTCTCCCTCAACCACAAATAGCGGATAAATAAAATCATCTGAAGTTATGGCAGTTTCCCTTACCATATCTCTTATATAACTATTTTTTCTAAGTCTTCTATGTCTTCTAAACATTTTTTCACCTTCGTTTTATAATTATTTTTACATTGTTTTCATAACTTCTAAAAACTTATCTATATCAGCTTCTGTATGTGCGGTTCCTAAAAACATTGCCTCAAATTGCGAGGGTGGTACATATACTCCACCTTTTATCATGTGCTCCGCAAATCTAGAAAACATCTTTGTATTTGATTTTTTTGCATCACTGTAAGTACTAACCTCACTGCAATCAGTAAAAAATACTGTCATCATATTTACACATCTATTTACTATAAGGCTTATTCCCTTTTCTTTTGCAATTTCATTTATTCCAGCTTCAAGTTTTTGACCAAGCTTCTCCATGTATTTATAGCAGTCTAAATTATCGTGAAGTTCTTTAAGTGAAGCATAACCTGCTGACATTACAATAGGATTTCCAGACATAGTACCTGCTTGATAAACTGGTCCTGTTGGAGAAAGTTTTTCCATTATATCTCTTCTTCCGCCATAAGCTCCACATGGGAATCCACCGCCCATTATTTTAGCAAAAGTAGTTAAATCCGGCTTTATTCCATACAGGCTTTGGGCTCCCTTATACGCAACTCTAAAACCCGACATTACTTCATCAAATATTAATATTGCTCCATTTTGTGTACACATATTTCTAAGTGAAACTAGAAATTCTCTTTTAGCTGGAATAACTCCCATATTCCCTGCTACAGGTTCTATTATTACAGCTGCTATTTCATCTTTATACCTTTCAAAAAGTGCCTTTACACTTTCTATATCATTATACTGAGCTATAAGAGTATTTTCTATACTTCCCTTTGGAACTCCTGGTGAACCTGGTATATTTTCTGTTAATACGCCAGAACCAGCTTCTACTAAAAATCCATCAAAATGGCCATGATACCCACCTGCAAATTTCACTATTTTATCTCTTTTTGTATATCCTCTTGCGAGCTTTACAGCACTCATAGTAGCTTCTGTTCCCGAATTAACCATTCTAAGCATGTCAACATTGTCTACTGTTGTACATATGTACTTTGCAAGCTTCAACTCTATTTCAGTTGGTGCTCCAAAGCCGACTCCATACTCAAGATAAACTTTTACGGCATCCATAACTTTTTTATTATTATGACCTAAAATCATAGGTCCCCAGGCTTCAACAAAATCTATATACTCATTTCCATCCTCATCAAAAATATGAGATCCTTGTCCTCTTTTTATTATTGGAGGATCAATATTTAAAGCTGTATATGCTCTAACAGGACTATTTACTCCACCTGGCATATATTTTCTAGACTCTTGAAAAATATCTTTATTATTCATTTATTAAACACTCCTTAATTATCCCTTCTGTGCTGCATTCATTAGGAATAGAATACTGCGCACCAACTTTTTCAAGCTCACTTCCTGTTATATGTCCAATTGCTATTATCTTTTTACTTTTTATTTTTTCTATGCCAACCATGCTTATCATATTTCTTACAGTAGAAGGACTCGTAAATATTACTGTATCAACATCATCAAAAGCATTTTTATTGTAAATTTCTCCGGGTACAGTTTCATATATAAAACATTCATCAACTTTGACACCCAATTTTTCAAGTTCAACTTTAATATATTCTCTTGAATTTTTACTTCTAGGTATAAACACACTTTTATCTTTACTTATAACCTTCTTAAGTTCATCAAAAAGATCATGCCCATTATGCTTCCTTGAAACTATTTTTGCCAAAATGCCTCTCTTTTTTAGAGCTTCTTTAGTTGCATTTCCTATAACAGCAAATTCAGCTTTTATTTTTCTTATATCATAAGCCTGACTTGAAAGATAATCAAATAAAATTTCAACCGCATTTACACTTGTTAAAACTATGTAATCATAATCCTGCAGATTTTTTATATAAGCTTTTAAATTTTCGGCTGTATTTTTTATCTCTATTGAATTTATTTCTGTAACCTCAGCTCCCAAATCTAAAAGTTTTTCATGCATTTCTTTGCTTTGCTTTTTAGCTCTCGTTATACATATATTTCTTCCAAAAAGTGGCTTCTTCTCATACCAATTTAATTCTTCGCTAAAATTAACTACCTCGCCAACCACTATTATACAGGGCGATTTAATTCCATTTAATTTGCATTTTTCACTTATATTTAAAAGTTTTCCAACGGCTTTCTTCTGGAAACTTGTAGTTCCACGCATAACAACGGCACACGGCGTTAAAGCATTCATTCCGTTTTCTATTAAACCTTCAGTTATTTCTTTAAGTTTTTCAAAGCCCATTAAAAATATAAGTGTTCCTTGAAGCTCTGCTGCTGCTTTAAAATTTATAGCATAATCATCGGCAGTTTTAGCTGTAAAAACATGAAAGCTTCTTGATATATTTCTATGTGTAACTGGTATACCTGCGTAATTTAGAACTGCCACCGGGGAGGTTATTCCAGAAAGCACTTCAAATTCTATACCTTCTTTTGAAAATCTTAAAGCTTCTTCACTTCCCCTGCCAAATATATAAGGATCTCCTCCTTTAATTCTTCCTACTATATTTCCCTCTTTCGCCAGTTCTACAAGCATGTCATTTATTTCATTCTGAGTTTTATAGTGGCAACCGGGTTCTTTACCACAATAATAAATTTTGCAGGTTTCATTTAAATGTTTTAGTATTTCTTTTCCAATAAGTCTATCATATAAAACTGCTGTACATTCTTTAAGCTTTCTAACTGCCTTTACAGTTATTAATTCTTCATCCCCCGGTCCTGCTCCTATTATATACACCTTACCCTTCGGCATTTTTATCCCTCCAAAATTTTCTCAGCTAATTTTTGCCCAAGCCTCACATAATTTTCAGCTTCGCCACTTATATCTTTTTTTATCATCTTACCATTAAGCTCAAAGAATCCAATAATATGCATAACATCTCCATAGATTTTCGCATGCGCTCCTAAAGTTGAGTGACAATCTCCATTTAATTCACGCATAAAGCTTCTTTCTGCATAAGCGCAGTATCTATTTTTCAAATCATCTAGCTTTTCAAATATCTCTTTATTTTTACTATCTTTTTTCACTTCTATGCCGAGTAATCCCTGCCCAACTGCTGGAACCATTTCCTCTTCTGAAAAATAATCAGTTATTACCTTTTCTTCCTTTAACCTTTTAAGTCCTGCAGCGGCAAGTATTATACCATCCAAATTTTGTTCTTTCATTTTCCCAATTCTAGTTTGAACATTTCCTCTTATAGGAACAACTTTTATGTCCTGCCTTAAAAGCTTCAATTGAGCTGCCCTCCTGTTGCTGCTAGTTCCAATAACCGCACCTTTTTTAAGTTCATTAAAATGGATTCCTTCTCTTGACACAAAAACATCTCTTGGATCTTCTTTTGAAACCACCGCCGCAATTTCAAACATAGGTGGAAGTTCAAAGGGTACATCCTTCATGCTATGTACTGCTGCATCTGCCTTATCATAAAATAAAGCCTGTTCAATTTCTTTTACAAAAAGTCCTTTTCCTCCTATGTCACTTAAGGATTTATCCAGTATTTTATCCCCGAGCGTCTCCATTAATAGTTTCTCCGATAAAATTCCATATTTATTTTCAAGTAAATTCATTACAATTTCTGTTTGAATTTGAGCAAGCTTACTTTTTCTTGTTGCTATTACAAGTTTCAAATTTCATTGCCCTCCCCATAAAATAATTTTAGTATCAATTCTGCTTTTCCCATTCTATAAAAAAAATAAAAATCATCAGAACATACAAATTCCATAATCTTTTTCTTTTTATCACTTTTAAGCTTATTTCTTAATTTCACCGTAAAGTCAGCAAATTCTTCATAATCTTCTAAATAAGCCTTTGCCTTTTCTGCAAGATAAATTGATGTTTTAGGACTTTTACCTTTCACCTTCACAGCAATAGAAAAATTTTTTAAATCACGCTCACATGGCATAACATACATTCCCTTTTCTGGTTCACTGCAATCCATATAAAGTTTATTTACCCTGTCACAATCTCTCCGTATTTCACCATTTAGTTTCTTATCATTAGTAGCTATCACAACCATATGAGCTTCATAAATATAATCTCTTACATATTCATGTTCTATAAATTTAACATTTGAAAATCCTCTAAAAATTTCAAATTTATCGTTGAATTTCTTCGATATTACAACTACCTTGCACCCTCTACTAGCAAAACTTTTTGTTTTTATAAAGGCTGCCCTGCCTCCTCCTACTATAAAAACCTTTACTTTAGAGGGTATTAAAGCTATAAAAGAATTCCCTATTGAACCTCGTAAAATATCTTTCTTATTATCCTCAGGCATTCATCTCCACATCCCTTTAATTGCTCTTCTTTAAGTACCTCTATTGCCCTGTTTGTATAGGCGTCAGAAGCACTTTTTATAAGAGTACTTGCCAATTTTTCATTGTCTTTTGTATGCTGTTTATTTTTAAAAGTTCTATACCTTTTTTTATATACATTTTCACCATATTTTTTTATTTTTATTATATCATCAACAACCTTTTGTATCTTATCCCATTCAAAAAATTCTATAATATATTTATCAATTATATATCTGTTTTTAATCATTATACTTTTTCTTTTTTCTTTATTATAAAGGTCAATTGAACTTATTTCATCAATATCATATACATGTACGTTGTTCATTTTATAGACCTCTTCTTCTGCGTCCCTTGGAACAGCAAGATCAAAAATTTCCAACTTTTTATTAATCGGGAGCTGATTTTTCCATATTACAGTATGAGGTGCTGAAGTACATGATATTACACAATCCACCTCATTATAATGAATTTGTCTATCACAAAAAGGAATAACTTTTACCCTTTTATCATCAATATTAACTACATTTATATTCCTTACTACTATATATAGAACATCAAATTTTCCTGATAAAATATATTTGCATACAAGTTCCCCAACATTTCCAAAGCCAAGCACCATGAACTTAGCGCAGCCTTTTTTTCTGGCTTCATTTACAGCTATTGATGAAGATGAAACTGGTATCATATTTAACTGGGATACATTTCTGAATTCCTTACCACAGGTTACAACAAGTTGAAAAAGTTTTTTTAGCTTACTTTTAAGTATACCAAGTCTTAAAGCTACTTCATATGCTTCCTTAACTTGTCCAAGAATTTGATCTTCACCTAATATAAGCGAATCAAAACCACACACTACATCCATCAAATGCTCAATTGCTTCTTCATTTTTATAATAAAAAAAGCTATCTTTAAAAGTATTATCCCAATTCATTTTTTCAAAAATTTCATCTATAATCTTATTTGGGCTTTTACTACTACTAAAATAAATCTCCGTTCTATTGCAGGTACTTAGCAAAACAACCTCATTGCAGACTTCACTTAAAAGGATAGTTTTTTCTTCTACATGTTTTTGTATTATTGAAAATTTTTCTCTTATGTCAATTTTTAAATTTTTCTTCAAACCTAAAACCTGTATCATAAGTCTCCTTTTCCCCTCATCCTAAACATATTTTCATTTCCTTGTAAACATATGTATATTATATACTTTAAATTTTCAATAAACAACTTAACTTTATTATTAAAATATTATTCATGTATAAGATTTTTCAACTTTTCATCTTTAAACCAACTAAATTTAATTTATGTGAAAAAGTTTTTTCTATAATTCCAGATAATTTATGATAATTAGCAGAAAATAATATTCCAATTAACATTTCTAAAGAAAAAATCAAATTCACATTTCCAATAAATAATGGTATAAAAACCACTGCAACTATCATTAAAATCCAAATTACAATATTACTAAAAGCTTTTTCTATATACCTATTAATAAACTGTATGCCTAGCATTAAAAGGTAAGCAAGAATTAAAACAGCTATCCATCTTAATAAAACATTATTAGTAAATGGTGCAAATACTTTTATAGCTAGTAAATGTACATATAAAAACAGCAGTGAATTTTTTCCAAAATATAATATTGGATTATTTAGCTTTTTAAATTTTATTGTCCTTGAAATAAAAAAGACTGTGCTCATTACAAAAATACTAACAGCAAAATAACCAACTGACATATTAAACTTATTAAAAAAATCCACCTTTGTAACCATTGATACTAAAATAGAAACCACAAATACAGAAGTTCCTATTAATAAATTCCACTTTTTATCTATTCTATATAAAAAAATTCCCAAAAGCACCATTGAAATCCACGGAAATATAGGAAATACAGCTGGTGCAAACAAAAAATCTTTTACTGGAAATGCAGGTATTTTTGATGTTATAAAATAATGTATAAGAAAAACTGCTATTGAAGCAACTAAATAAAAGATTTTACTTGGTTTTATAATTTTTTCAATCAATACTATAATGATAACCGCCATAGCCATCATTTGCAGTATATCACATAAACTACTGCTGTAAATATTAGCTCTCCATATACCAATGTAAGATACTCCTAGCACTCCAAATATTAGATAAGCTGGAATAATTGCTTTTATAGATTTTTTAACCTGAAAAGCAGAAGATGTTATTCCTGAAACAGCAAAGAAAAGTACTGGAGCAGTTCCTCCAAAAAAGGCTAATACTCCAAAAATACCATCTACATTTGATTTTCCAACAGTAACTAAGGTTATTGCATGTATTAATATCATAAATATGCAGGCAATTCCTTTAATACAATCCAATGAATAATCTCTTTCATTCAAAATTAATCCCCCATTTCTTTTTCATATTACACTATATATACTTATCAAAATAATTTTTTATGTCACTCTTAAATTTTATTTAAAACTTTTATGCAAAATTTTGCGTTATTATATATGGGAGGTGATGAGATGTCTACCGATGAAGAATTAATTAAAGAAATTCAAAACGGGAATGAGTATGCAATGGAGGTTTTAATAAAAAGGCATTATAAATTAATATTTTCCTTTATATATAGAAATGTTGGAGATTATCATGCAGCTTATGATATTACACAAAATGCTCTAATAAAACTTGTTAAAGCAATTAAAAATTATACGAGGTGAAGGGCTTTATGATGCTATGCACATAAAAAGTGAAGGATTTTACCTGCGGTAAAAAACTAAGGTTGATTTTCCTCCGTTTCTCTACGGAAAATCTTTAAATTAAATTAATAATTTTTCCGTAGCAAAGCGGAAGAAAAATATCATTAACCTTTTGCTGTGGCAAAACTCTTCACTTTTGATAAGCAAAGCTATGTCAAACCCTTCACCTTTCACGAAAGTGAAACCCTTAGTTTTTTAATGAGCAGAGCGAATTAAAACCCTTCACTCTGCTCGACAAATTTCAGTTTGCCGGGATAACCTCAAATTAGTAATTTTCAAGTTCCAAGTCATGTATCTATATCATCGCCTTCTCAAAGCATACTGATTCTGCTCTACCAGCATATTTCCCATAATTAGCTATACGGTGATATCCTCTTCTCTCGTAAAAATTTACTGCTCTTTTATTTATTAGTCGGGTTTCAAGCCAAAATTTAGAATATCCTAATTTCTTTGCTTGTCCTTCTAGATAAGATAAAATTGCAGTTCCAATACCTTTAGCTTTGCTTTTAGCATACATCCTTTTAACTTCAGCAGTGTTTTCATTAATTGGACGTATCGCTCCGCAGCCAATAGGCTCTCCTTGGTCACTATATGCTACTACAAACACAGCACGAGCGTCAGCAATATCCTGAACATTAAAGGAACTTTTTCCACTGTCACCTGTTATTTTCTTCAATGTTTGTGATAATTCCTCCATCATTTCAAAAGCATCTTGCGAGTGTGGATCCTTTTCTATAATCTTCATATTATTATCTCACCTTCAATTAAGGCATCTTCAATAAAATAACTAAAATAATTATTTATTGTATCGCAAAAACTTTTCAATAGCCTTATATAAAACTTTTCTTGTTCCATATAAAAATCACCACTAATGATAGCACTATCCAAACCACGCTGGATATCAAAATAGAATAAAATATATTGTTCTTTTTCAAAGCAAAATTTAATGCTACAAGAAAACATAAAAATGGTATAACCGCCAGCATTGCAAAATGTGTTGTCATTCTGACCTTTAGTGCTCCCTGCTCCCTATACATAAAATAGTATGCAATTATACTAAGCCCAGGAAAACCTAAAACCAGTCCAGCAATATAGAAATTTTTTGTTTTTGACACAAAGTGAACACCAATCATAATAATAACAGCTGCAACACATTTTATAACTAAATTCATTATAAATCACCCTCTTAATTATATTTTTAAATACAAACATTCTATACAGCTGTATGGCAATTACTTTTGTCTATTTTAATTACATAATTTAAAACACCTTTATTCTCGTATGAATCAAATTATATCACCATTCATATAAAAAAACTAATTGACTTTTTTTATCGTCAGCCATAGAATTAAGTTATATCTAAGTTTTAATTATGAACAATGAAGGGTGATAATATGACACTCCAACAGTGTAGATATTTAACAGAAATTTCCAAGCAAAACTCCATAACCAAAGCTGCTTCTGCACTTTATATAACACAGCCTAGCATCAGTAAAGCAATACGAAATCTAGAGGATGAGCTCGGAATTACAATTTTAGATAGGACTAACAAAGGGGTCATATTTACAAAAGAAGGCACAGAATTATTATTCTATGCCAAAATGCTTATAGAACAAGCAGAATCTACAGTCTATCATTTTAACAAACAAAAAGCAGCCGACTTAACAAAGTTTTCAATTTCCTCTCAGCATTACGGTTTTGCTGTAGAAGCATTAGCTAATCTTATGAACTATCTTGATGACATGAAATATGAAATAACTCTTAGAGAAGGGAAATCAACTGATGTAATTGAAGATGTACATACAAATAGAAGTATACTTGGAATTCTATCTATTACTAATTTAAGTCATGACTTTTTTGAACGTTACTTTATATCAAAATCACTTATATTTACTCCTTTAATTTCCCTTAAGCAGCATGTCTTCCTTCGAAAAGAACATCCACTAGCACAGCTAAATTCCATTACCTTAGAGCAATTAAAACACTACCCATATCTCACATATCATAAGGATGATGTACCACTTTATTTTGCAGAAGAATCTGTCAATATAAACGCTGTAAGTAAATTAGTTTATCTAAGAGATCGTGGAGCTATGAATAATTTACTGGCAAATACAAATAGCTATAATATAGGCAGCGGCTGCATTAACAAAAATTATATGAATTCAAATATAATTTGTATACCACTAAAAGGACCAAATATTATTAAACTAGGCTTAGTAAGGCGCTATGATGTTCTTCTTCCAAAAGAAATATCAACATACATTGATTTTTTAAAGATAGCTTTAAGCAAATCAGCTCCCAAAGATGCGTAATGCAATATTAAATCCACTATCCATTATCTGTTTCTCAGTTATGTTTTCATCAAGATGCATACAGTAAACCTTGCTTCTAAATTCTTCTGGCACCATTTTGCAAAGCTTTTTTATAGACAAATGAGGATTACCAGCGTAATCTAGTCCACAAGTATCATGATAAATTGTTTTAATTTCTCCGCTTTTAAGTTTATCAATTATTTCACTGCTTAAATTATTTGAATCGCCGCTGTAGTAAACGGCACTTCCATTTAAATTCATTATAAAACCATAGGTTGGTATTGTATCTGTATGTGTAACAGGCAAAAATTTTATATTTACTTTACCAAAATTAGCATCATTTATTTCTGCAAAATCTAAGTTGTTAAATTCATACTGCTTACTACTTACACCTACATTCGTTAAAAAGCTTTCCATTATGGCCTTTTGAGGAAAAAACACCTTTGCCTTATGCTTTAAAATATAATACGAATAAAATATTAAATCTCCAAGGCTGCCAACATGATCTGGATGAGTATGAGTAATTACAATATACAAATTTTCTATTCCATTTAATAAATTAAGCTCCCTCAATTTACTAAAAACAGTTCCGCCGCAGTCTATTAGAATTAAACTATTTTCTTCCTTTATAAAAGCACTATTATCACCAAGCTTTGTATTAAAAGCACTTCCTGTACCTATAAAATTAATCATTTCTTCCTTCATACGCTTTTAACTCCTTTTTAATTACGAAACCAGCAGCTTTATACAAATTCATTGCCGGAGTATTTCCCTTTCTTATAGTTAATTCCATCTTATCTATATTATGGCGGCATGTCAAAAAATTAATTCCACATACAAGAAGTTTTTTTCCAAAACCTTTATTTCTTTCTGAATCTTTTACACCTAAAAAATTTATATTTCCTTCATTAAATTCAGCATTTGCTTCAACATAAATATATCCCTTTAAATCATTATCCTCTTCTATAATAAAAACCTTATTATTGTCACTTATTTTTTCAATTATCTGCTTACCTGAATAATATGAATCTTTAAACGTACTCTCATGAAGGTTTATAAAATCCTCATAAAATTTATCACTTAATTCCGTGCATATACCATCTTCAACCTTAAGCTTGAAATTTGTTTTCTTAAGTTCCATTATAAAATAATGATTGATATTTTTTGTACTGAGCTTTTCTGCAAATGCTATACAATTTGCATTTTGGGCTGTATAAAAAAATGTAATTTTCGTTTTCCTAGGAATTCTCTTTATGAGCTCCTTCCACATTTCCATTGCACAATGCTGCCAATTCTCATATTCTACAAATGGTCCCCAAACTTCAGCACTTTTATTTTCATCGTCATAATCAAGTCCAACTACCCCCACAAGCTTATCCCCTTCATAGGCTAAAACAAATGGATTCTCAGCATAAGCTTCTTCAAGTTCATCGGTTAAATCCTCACATATTTCTTCATAAGTATCACTGCAATACCCAACATTACTTTCTTCATATTTATTTTTGCTTTCTATAAACTTTGCTGCAAGTTTAATATCACTTTTACACAGTTCTTTTATAATCATAAAACTCTATCCTTTCATTCAATCAATAAGGCTTCAATTTCATAATACATATCCCATAAATCACATGGCTGATTAGCTAAAATAACGCTTGTTGTATCAATCTCAGGATAATATCCAAACATAGCCTCCACTCCTGCATTTCCACCCTCCTTAGATATACGATATACCTTTTTATTTTTATCTAATCTAAAAAAGAAAGCGTAGCCTGTCATAAGTGTTTTATCTGGAAGTTCCTTTTGAAGCACATGAGGTTTTAATATTTCTTCTGTGGATTCTTTTGACAATAATTTACCATCTTTTAATGCCCTAAAAAATATATCTAAATCTCCTGCAGTTAAATATGCTCCTCCATCAGGGGAACCTATTGGTGGATATGAAAATATATTCTTTCTCCAAGAAATAATATTTCCTTCTTTATCTTCTACTGGATCATAACCTTCTGCTGTATTTTCATTTACATCATCCATTGCACAAAACTTTGTATGCTGCATATTTGCTGCCTTAAAAATATTTTTATCTACATATTCCCTATAACTCATACCTGTAACACCTTCGATAGCAAGTCCTAAAAGTACAAAAATATATACCAAAAACTTTTTTATATATTCTTTACATAAAAAATTGCAGAGATCATTAAACTCTCTGCAATTAAAATACATATTTTCATCTGAATACGGTTACTAAGAGGAGCCGTTCTTACTATGCCATCCTCCATACTTTAGCATACATTTCTTTAATACCTATTTGCTTTAAATAGTCATTAACATATTCTAACAGCATTTTTTTATAACTTTTTTCTTTTGAATCAATATTAACATTCATCATAACAATTTCTGCAGATTCCTCTTTACTTTCATCTGCACTTGATTTAATTTCAATACTGCAAAAACCTTTTAAAGCCTCATCTTCTCTAAGTATAAAAACCCTAAAATTATCATCCTTAAGGAACTCATCTAATGCATTTTTAGCGTTTTCATCAGTCTTTTCACCTAATAACTTTGGTTTAACTAAATTTATAAGCTTATTTTCGTCATTCAAATTTGCTCTTTTAATATTGTACAATTCAAATCACTCCATTCTTATATTTGATTTAGTTTTATCTAGTTTAATTAACTTTATTCTATAATTATACCAAATATTCCTTTGAGATTTTTTGAATTTATTATTAATTTTATAGAAAATTCTAAAAATATATCAAAGCAAAGTCACAATTACAATTATTTCAAAATTTTATTTATAAATTCCAATCCACTTTATTTTTCTTTTCTTTGTAGTGATTGAGCCTGTGAGTAGCTGGACCTTCTAATATTTCCCCATCATAAGTAAATCTAGAACCATGACAAGGGCAATCCCAGGATTTTTCGGCATCATTCCATTTTAATTCACATCCAACATGCGTACAAGTAATATTAACTATGTGAAGTTTGCCATCATCATCCCTATAAGCTCCATACTTGTGACCATCCAGCTCTACTACTTTTCCTTCACCCTTTTCTATGTTTATATCTTTTTCTCCTGATTTTAATTTTCCTATAATAAGCTCCTTTGCTACATCAAAGTTTTCAGTGAATAATTTTCCATAAGCCTTGGCTGTAAACTTTCTTGTTGGATCAAATACCTCTTTCCATGGATTATGTACACCCAAAATTTCATCTACAAGTATTCTAGCTGCTGCAGTTCCGTTTGTCATGCCCCATTTTCTAAAGCCTGTTGCAACATATATATTTTCCTTTGAACTCATGAGTTTACCTACATATGGAATAGTATCCACCGTTATGTAATCTTGAAGTGACCATCTATAAGGAATATCTTCAATAGTAAAAATATCTCTTGCAAATTTCTCTAAATTATCATAATGCACCTCAAAGTCCTCTCCATGAGCTACCTTATGATTTTCTCCTCCAACCAGCACAAGCTGTTTTTCTCCATCTCTTTGATACCTTAAGGAACGAGTAGGATCTTCTGCATTTATGAGCATAATTTTAGGGAATTCTTCCTTTATATGAGCCGCAATAGCATAAGATCTTTCCGGTCTAAGTCTTGTTAAATAAAGTCCACCCCCATCATAGCATGGAAAATGAGAACAAATAATAACCTTTCCCGCAGTTACCTTTCTTCCATTAGTTGTAACAAGTTTAATTGGATTTCCCGGTTCAACTTCAAATACTTCTGTATTTTCATATATATTATTTCCAGCTTTAATTATTTTCTCTGCCATAGGAATCAGATATTTTCTAGGATGAAATTGAGCTTGATTTTCAAAAATAAGTGCCGATTTTATAGGTATGTTAATGGGCAGTTTATCTATGATTTTTGCCTTTATCCCAAGCATTGAAACTACTTCTAATTCCTTTTCAATGTCTTTAGCATATTTATCATCGTTTGTGTACACACCTGCTGGCATTCTTTCAAAATCGCATTCTATATTTAAATCATTTATTGTCTTTTCAATAAAGCCTATAGACGCTTCATTGGCTTCGGCGTACTCTTTAGCGCGTTCTATACCCATAGAATTTATTATCTTGCCATAGGTCAAACCATGCTGTGATGTAACTTTAGCAGTAGTAAAGCCAGTAGCTCCTTGAAGTATTTTGCTAGCTTCCAAAACTGCTGTTTTTACTCCCTGCATACTTAAAAGATAACCTGCTGTTATTCCAACAATTCCTCCACCTACAATTGCAACATCCACCTTTATATCTTCCTTTAAAGAAGGATAATTTGTGCCTTTTGTTGATGCTACCCAATAAGATTTTAAATATTCATTATTTACATTTCCCATAGAAATTCTCCTCTACAAATAATTTTTCCTATTGTTAGCATTTGATATTTACACTAAATTATTCATTTTCCATATTGAAGGTCATATAATTCTTTATATCTAGATGGTATTTTTATAAGTTCTTCATGCTTTCCCTCTTCAATTACCTTTCCACCATCCATAACATATATCTTATCCGCATTTTCAATGGTAAATAATCTATGAGCTATTACAATTAAGGTTTTATCTTTGCAGGCTTTATCAAGAGAAGTTACAATTAATTTTTCTGATTCCGTGTCCAAAGCTGAAGTTGGTTCATCCAAAAGCATTATAGGTGCATTTTTAAGTAATGCTCTTGCTAACGCTATACGCTGTTTTTGTCCACCTGATAAGCCTTCGCCATCTTTTTCCACTACAGTTTCATATCCATTAGGAAGTTTTATTATAAAATCATGTGCATTTGCTTTTCTTGCAGCATTTATTATATCTTCCTTCGAAGCTTTTTCATTTCCATAAGCTATATTTTCTTCAATAGTTGCATTAAATAAATAAGGTTTTTGATGAACATAAGCTATTTTTTCTCTAATAGAATTAAGATTAAGCTTGGATAAATCACTATCCCCTATATAAATGTTATCTTTACCAATGCTGTAGAATCCCAACAAAATCTTAATTATCGTACTTTTACCACAGCCACTCCCCCCAACAACAGCAGTCATTTTTTCTTTTTCTGCTGTTAAATTAACTCCCTTTAATATTAAATTATCATTATATCCAAAATTTAAATTTTTTAACTTTATATCAAAACCTTCAGCCTTTTCCTTTAATATTTGTTTGCCTTCTAAATTTTCCTCTTCAATTTCCATAAAGGCATTAAGTCTTTTTAATGAAGCCGATGACTTTTTAATATCTTTCATAAAACTTCCAATGCTTTGAAATACATAATTTGCATTTCCCATAAGATTTACTACTGCTGCAACTGTACCAATAATAAGATAGCCTTTAAAAACCATATAAAGAGCTATAGCCAAAACTCCTATATACTGAAAACTAGATAAAAATACATTTGCTCCTTCAAATATTGCATCAAATTTTGTAAGTTCCATTGAAACCTTGTACGCTTTATCACTTTCTTTTTTGTAATAGCCGTATACCTTATTTTCCTGCAAAAACATTTTTGTAATTGCACTGCCATTTATTAGGTCTATTATTCTCTCCGTAATGTTTCCTATTAATTTTTGCATATTGTCATTTAGAAAACTAATTTTTAATGATAATACTTTGTTTACTGCTATTGTAATAATTCCAAATAAAATTATAATTAGTCCTAATTGCCACTGCATATAAAATACAATTGCAAGTGCAGTAAAACTGTGTATTACTGCAAAAAAAAGCAGCCTTATCTGCGTCACATATGCACCTTCTATATTGTTAATATCATTAGTTAAAATTGAAATAAATTTTCCGCTGTGTTCCTTGTCAAATTCACTAATTTTGATTTTTTCTAATTTACTAAAGGTCGAACTTCTTACTTCCTGCATAGTTTTTCTAATACACAAATGTCTAATATAAGAAGCAATAGGATCTATTATTATTCCTATAATAAAGGCTAAGGCTGCAATTAATAAAGCCTCTCTTATTAACCCCATTTTGCCATATATAATGCCATTAAATACATCTTGAGTAATAAAAGCAATTATTAAATTAAAACAAATAGAGGTTACTGCATTTTCGACTATCATTGAAAAAATATATAGCTTTTTTCTTTTTCTCATAAGAGATAAAATTTGGCTTAATCCCCCATTTTTCATATTGCTAAGCCTCCCTTATTTGCCCCAAAACTATTTTCATATAACCTTCTATATGCACCTTTCTTCTCCATTAATTTTTTATGAGTTCCCATTTCTATAATTCCATTTTTATCAAATACAATTATGTTTGAAGCATTTTTTATAGTAGCTAATTTATGGGCCACAACTATTACAGTTTTATTCTTTGTTATTTTTTCTAAAGTTTCACTTAATATTGCCTCCGCCTTAGCATCTAGTGCTGCCGTTGGCTCATCCAAAAGAACTATTTCCGCATCTTTAAGTATCATACGTGCCAAAGCAATTCTCTGGCACTGACCTCCTGAAAGTCCACCTCCACCTTCTCCAATTAAAGTATCATAGCCGCTCGGTAATTTTTCTATAAATTCATGAGCATTTGCAAGTTTAGCAGCCTTTATTATCTCCTCCATAGAAACATTTTCTTTTCCCATAGCTATATTCTCCGAAATTGTGATAGGATAAAGGTAACTTTCCTGTGACATATAAGTAACAAGTTTTCTTACACTTTTAATATTTACATCTGCAATATCATTTCCAAATACCTTTATTTTTCCATCATCTAAGTTGTAAAAACCACATATAAGCTTTAAAATTGTACTTTTACCAATTCCACTACTTCCAACCAATGCTGTATAACTTGCTTTTGAAGCTTTAAATGAAATATTTTGAAAAACCTTATTCTTTCCATCGTAAGAAAATGTAGCATTTTCAAATTCAATTGGATCACTTTCATAATTAACTTTTAGATCCTTTTTATTATTCTCTTCAAGCTTTAAATCAATAATTTCAAATATCCTTTTTACTGCTGGAATAGACCCCCTTGCACTTCCTATAAAATTCAAAATAATTTCTACTGGTCCTGCCACATAAAACACAAGCGTAGAAAATGCAAAAAGACCTCCAATTGACATTTCCTTATGAATAGCAAGGTACCCTCCGTAGGTTATATATATTAACTGAGGTGCTAGCTTAACTATTAAAAAAATAGGAGTTAAATATGCATTCAATTTATCTATTTTAAGATTTTTAAATTTTATACCTTTTGAAATATCTTCAAACTTTTTATAAAATATCTTTTCAAGCTTAAACGCTTTTAAAACATACATTCCTGAAAGAACATCTTGAAGTATGTCGTTTACTTTAGAAGAGTCCTTCATTAATTTTGATGAATATTCTTGTACTGGTCTATTAATTTTGTCATATATTAAGGTTGATAGCGGCATTAATATGAAGGTAACTAAGAATAACTTAGGACTAATATAAATCATGTAAGCTGAAGCTAAAATTATTAGTACTAAATTAGCTACGCACTGCAAACTTCCATTTAAGAATTGAACTAAGATGGGCAAATCATTGTTTATTCTTGAAATTAAATCTCCACTGGAATATTTTTTTAAAACATAAACTGGCAATTCCTGTACATGTGAAATCAACTTATTTCTAGTATTATAGTTAAATAAGTTACAAAATTTTTCCGAAAAATATTTTGAAAAATAAGCTGTAACCATACCAAGTGCAGTTAATCCTATTGAAAGCCACAAATATTTAATAAAAACACTACTATTTTTATTAACAACACTATCCATGACCTTTTGAATTCCATATTGAATTCTAACTTTTATAGCTGCATCGCAAAGCAATATTAAGCTGCAAACAAATATAATTAAATAATACGGTTTTAAGCTTAATACAAGTCTTCTTATATCACTTTTATTCATCCTCACCAATTCCTTCTATAACAAAATAAATATTATCCATGAACTCATTTTCATCTTTAGGAATACTTATAAGCTTATTGTTCTTTAAATATTCAATAGCATATTCGTGGAGAATATTAAAAAGTGTACAAGCACCTTCTTGTACTTCCTTTTTACCTATAATTTTTGAGGCCTTATACAATTCATTTAACATATTTTTCCATAATCTTTTAAACAAATTTACATCCATCATATTTTTTATTGCTTCAATTTCTTTGTTTAACTTTATGTACTCTTCTTTACTAAAAACAGTTACATTGGAACTTAAAATTTCTCCTTGCTTTTTAATTATTTTTTTATTTAAAAGTCTATATGCAATTTCTTCTTCATCCTTACTTAGTATATTTACATTCACATTATTACCTACAACCTTAATATAAAATTTGCCTTCCTTTTCCGAGATTATTTTTTCATTTGAGTTTTGTTCACAGTTTACAACTTCCAATAATCCAATTACAGGATACTTGCTTGTTGTATATTCCCTTTGTACTCCTTTGAGTATTTCTCCTTCTTCAAAGCCAAGCATGCACCACTTATTTCCATGAGGTCTCATAGACATTTCATTACAAATAGCTTGTCCTTCAAAAAAGTCAGATAATATTTCCGGAAATATAATCCACATAAACTCTTTAAAATTCCTTTTAGGCTGTGCATACTTTAAATCATATTTTTTTAATATTTCTATTATATTTTTAGCTACAGCTTCAGCTAGCTCCTTTAAAAGTGGTATTATTGCTTTCTGACTTTCCTTTGACAATATAAGAAAATTGGTTCTATATTTATCATTACTTACTTTTTTCAAAACATCTTCACTTACAAGTGCTTCAATATCTTCTTCTAAGTATACTCTTGGGACTCCAAGTTCTAGGCTTATATCTTCAATACTCACAGTCTTATTTGCTGCATAAAGAAGTATATTTTGCCTAAGTAAGCTTTTTACTTGATTCTTTAAATAAAACCCTGAATATGGTGATATAAAAGTTCCTTCTGTTATTACACTTAACTTTCCAGGTGAATAGGTTCTTTCTGTATAATTTTTCACTTTTTCCATTCTCTCCTTTAACATTCTTTTAGCTTCATGAAGCCGCCATTTTACTGTCGTTACAGCTATGTCCATTTCTTCTGCTATCTCACTGAATTTTTTATCATGAACGTAATAGCTTACAACTACTTCCCTATAACTTTTAGAAAGCAAACTTATCTCTCTTCGCAAGAAGTTGTATTCTTCATCTTTTATAATTTTTTCATCTATATTAGCTTGCAATTTCAACTTTTCTGTTCCTATTCCTTCGATATATGTAACAGAATTTTTATTTTTTCTTCCAAGCCACTTATAATATGTATACCTAGCTACAGTCCAAAGCCATCCTAAAAGAGCATCTTTACCTTCATAATATTTAATTTTCATATAAGATTTATAAACCTCTAAAAGTATATCCTGCATTAAATCTTCTGCCTCGCTGCTGTCTTCTGTGCGCTTTACTGCGAAGCCAAAGATTTTTTCCAAATTTTCATTTATAAGCTTATCTATAAGTTGCTTTTCAATTGCAATTTGATTTTCCATGTAAAATTCACCTCATATATATAAAATACCAAAAAACAAAAAAAGGATAGGTGTTTTAAAAAAAAATTTCAACCTATCCTAAAATTATTTGCTCGCATATATAATTTTTTTATACTTGCAGCAGATAAAAAAACTCTTCTGCTAATTTATCTATTGTACTGCCACTTCTATACTTTTGCTTTATAGTTTCATTTCTATTCTTCCCCTTCTATCAATTTTTTGCAAAATCTAAATATTGGCTTTCCTCCATCAAATGAGTGGATATGAACTTCAATTATACTCGTACTTTTTTTATTTGATATTCCTATTTAAATCTACAATATACACAAATCTTTTGTTTCCAACAAAAAAGTACATAAACTAATTTATGTAAATATTTTTCAACAATTTATAATAATAAGAATTGCACAACAATTCTATTCAATGTATAATTTAAATAATCATATCAAAGAAAGTTGGTGGAATTATGAAACAAGTAAAAATTGCTATTGTAGATGACTCTCCTTTTTCCATTGTCTTAATCAAGGATATTCTCACCGAAATTGGTTGTAATGTTGTTGGTGATGCAAGTTCACTAGAAGAGGCTGTAAATGTTGTTAAAAATACCTCTCCAGACATTGTAACCATGGATGTAACAATGCCTGGGGCAGATGGATTTGAATGTACAAAAGCTATTCATAAGATAAATCCAAAGATAAAAGTAATAATGATAAGTTCAATGATGGACGATGAAATAATAAGAAAAGCTAAAAAAAGCAATATATCTGGATATGTCCAAAAACCAATTGACAAAGAGGAACTTTCTTTAAGTATAAATAGAATTACAGCAGATAACGAATTATATGAAACATTAGACCCAATATATTATTCGGTTTTCAAAGAATGTTTTGTAGATACATTTAATAAACTAACGAAATCAATTCCTAAATTTTCAAATACACTTCCAGAGAACGAAAAAGTCTCTAGCGGAATTTCTATTACTATTGGAATAATAGGTAAGTATTCAGGAAGAGTATTATTTGACATTTCACCTGAAACAGCTAATAAACTTGCAGCATTTTTATTAAAAAGAGAAGTAAAAAATCCTCAAGAAGTATTTAATGTACTTAGTGAACTATCTAATGTAATTTCAGGAAATGCTTGTTCTGTATTAAATAGAAAAAATAAAATATTTGGATTTAGAGTCTCACCTCCAACTATATTTCATGGCAATTCACTTACTATATCAAAATCACAATTAGAAAACGTCTCTTGTTCAAATGCTTCAACCGCATTTGGTAATATATACATGAGTGTAGGTTTTCAAAGGAGGTCTGTAGAATGGATGTCAAATATGTAAATCCTTTTATTTCTGCTTTTATAAATGTAATGCCGCAACTTGGTATAAATGATTTAAAAAAAGGAAATTTATCAATAAAAGAGAAATACGTAAAAAGCCCAGGTGTGCTAATAAATGTTGGAATAGTTGGGGATTTTAAAGGCAATATAATTTATGGTACAAGCATAGAATGCGCAAAAAAAATAGCTTCTGCAATGATGATGGGCATGGAAATAAAAGAGTTTGATGCAATGGCACAAAGCGCAATTTCAGAATTATCTAATATGCTTACTGCAAATGCTTCTACAACTTTCTCAAAAAATAGCATAATGATAGATATCTCAACTCCAACTATGATATACGGTGATTCTACCGCTACAACAAATGCAGATAAAGTAATATGCATAGAAATGAGAGTTTGCAATCTTCCTTTTGAAATAAATGTGGCAATTGATAATATTGCATAATATAACGTGAAGTAACAATGCTTCGTCGCATAAACATGCCCGAGGTTTGGGCGTCAGCCCATTATCCTTCTAGAATAAGATAAAAGCACTTTCAATAATAAATCCTATAAATCTTGGTGGCTATTTTAAAATAGTGCTTACTTTGAGTTCAAGAAGGATAATGGGCAAAGCCCAAACCTCGCATATGTTTATACTCGCTATCGCTCAAACAAATTGAAATATCTAAGTATTTTACAATTTTTGAGCCAAGATTTATTATGATTTTTTTAAATCGTTCCTTCAGCATTGTTACTTCACTCACACGGTAGTACAATGAAAAAATTCCTCCGTTCCTACGGAATTTTTGAGTGAATCTTTATAGATCATTATTTAAACAATTTATCATTATTTTTATTGTATAATTCGTTTATTTACATTAGTTGTTTCAAATTCTATTTACTGTCAAATAGCAACAAGTCCTTATTTTCTTGCATATTCTTCATAATCATTTGTGCTTCCCCATAAGCTAATTCATATTGGTCTTTTGTAATATCCTTATCTTTCAAGGCTTGCTGAAGTTCATCTCCATCTAATAATATCAATTCATCAGTTGGAAGAAAAACAACATCTAAATATAAATCATCATAATATGGAATTCCTGAAGAGCTAAGTTTATTACCATCACATATATCAAAATACCATTGTACAACCTCCTGCTTACCATTAAACATAGTAGTTAAGGCATATTTGCAGTCACTTGGGAAATGCTGCATCCATATAAATCAATTGTCCAGCACACATAACTTCTTATTTCCCGCTTTTACACCTAGCGGTTCTCTCACATTATCAGCATAAATTATTGACACATATCCCTTAAATTCTTTTTGTTCTATATACTTAAGTTTAAATCTTTTATTTATAAGTCTTGTCCAATTGGGCCTGTTTGCAAAGGTTCTTTTCATTATTTATATTCACCTCGCTCCTGCACCTTTTCTATAAAAAAACTGAAATATAAAAATTGCTAATATCAAATTGATTCTGTTAAACTAAAAATTGACTCAATGCACAATTAAGGATGATTTGCCTTTCGCTACTCTCAGGTAAATCTTAGAACTTAATAGAATCAGCTACGCTGAGCACTATACTTTACACTATGCGCAGGCATTAAGTTTTAGATTTTCGCAGAGGCAGCGGAGAAAAATCGTCATTCATTGTAAATTGTGCATTGCTTCAACTTCCAATTTTTCAGTATACATTTGACATATGCAATTTTTATATTTCAGCTTGTCTGTCTACACTAATCCTTTATTGTGGATAATTAAGTCTATCTTCACCTATGTTTTCTAAAACTTCGGATAGATATTTTTTTGATAAATATTTTGCCATTGGCAAATTCATATCCAAATAATTCCCGCAGTCTTTTGCAGCAGCGCCAGGTACATCCCCTTCAAAATCTGCCATAAACTTATACATTTCTTTTAATAAATCCACGATATCGCTGGACTTATAATCTCCGTGCAAAATTAAATAAAACCCTGTTCTACATCCCATTGGTCCAAAGTATACAGTCTTTGTTGAATATTCTTTGTGATTTCTTAAAAAAGTTGCCCCTAAATGCTCAATAGTATGAACCTCAGCTGTATTCATAACTGGCTCATCATTAGGACTTGTCATCCTTATATCAAAGGTAGTTATAACTACATCACCAAACTTATCTTTTCTCGAAACATAAACACCTGGCTTTAACTTTAAATGATTAACTGTGAAGCTTGCAATTTTCTCCATATTAATTCCTCCTTTACATACTTGTATAGTAGCATTTATAAAGTTAACTTTCAAGTATTGTATTTAAAAATAAATTTATAATTCTGAATTTATTTCTTATTTTTCCCCCTAATAATTTTAATAAACATATACACTATTATCATTAAAATAACTACATATGTAATTATTTGTCCAAATTGTGATACCAATGGTATTATGTTTTCCCACGAATCTCCAAACCAGTATCCAAGCGCAATATATATAATTGTCCAAAAAAGTTCTCCAAGTAAGGCAAATAAACTAAACTCAACCAAACTATAATTTACAATACCAGCTGAAGCATTAACAAATGGTCCCATGGGTGAAATTAAAAATCTCGTTAAAAATACAGCTAATTTCCCATGCTTGTCTAAATAATTATGTGCTTTTAATATTTTAGGCTCAAAATAATTATTTATCTTAGGAAATTTATTAAGAACCCTATATCCAATAATTCTCCACAAAAAGTATCCTGCACAATCACCAAGCCATGCAAAAATCCAGACCTCTAGCAAAATACTGATTATATTAAACTCACCAGCATATGCAAAAGCACCACAGGCTATTACCAGCATTGACATTCCAATGGGTACTCCAATTCCTTGAAGTATCATTAGAACACTCAAAAACAATATGTTATACTGACGGAAATATTGCATCAACAATTCCATAAAGCTACTCATATCTTATACCCTCTATATTTCTATGAGTTTTTATTATTTTCCTTAGATTGCTTTTAATGTATTGTGGATTCTTATTATATTTTTTTAATAACGCCCTAATAGGTATATGCTCATCACCTTTTTCTGGTTTAATTTCTAAAGCTTTAAAAATATCCTCTTCCCTTATATTATGTCTTGCTGCTAAATCTCTTACAGTCACCCATTTATAAACACTCATATTTCCTAACTGCCTGTTTTCTATTGTAGGCGGCTTAATAGTTTTTATTTCCTTATGCAATAATAAAGAATGCTTTGCTATTAAAATCACAATAATAATAATTAATATTGATAATATACTTAATTTTCCTTTTTTCTTCATAACACACCTATTTGTATTTTTTATAATTATTATAATCCAAATCGGCCATAATTAAAATAATAATATATGCTGTTAAGATATGTGCTCAAAATTATTTATCTTCCCATTCTCTAAAATACTATAGTATATAATTCCCTCTGCTACTGCATTGGCAGTTTCTAGTGCATAATTTATATCCGTAATTAAAGATTGTTTTTCATTTAAGTATTTTTCTTGCATTTTATAAACAAATTTAACTATATCTTTTTCTGCCAAGCTGTTTCCAGTTTTTATTTTCTTCTTTTCAACCATTTCTATTACTTTAGCATGAAGCTTTTTTTCGTAGCTAATATGCTCAAATATGCTATTATTAACATAACCCTCTGTGTGATATATGCAAAAATAATCACATACATAATGACATATTACTCCTAATTTAATTGAAAATTTATCTATATCACTTTTACATCTTATTAATTCTTTAGAATAATCTTCTACAATATTTATGCTATCTTTTATTGTATGGTTGTCTTTAAAATGATTACAAAATATATCTGGTTTAATATTACCATACATGAATTTATACTTCCTAAGCTTAAAATTCAAATCCTTCAAACAACTTTCATATAAAATTTTTGAAAATAATATATGGGTATTTGTAATCATTCCATCACCCTCTTCTCTTTGCTATTACTATAATAATATTATTGTATATAGTTATTTGAAACTAAGATTCTGTTAATTGTTTGTATATTAATGTAAATTACTATTTACGTAAAAAATATAGTACTTATTTTAACCCAATTTAGTATTAGCTATTGAAAATCATTTTTATGTACATTATAGCCTTCTATCAAAATTTTTGATTATTTATATTGAAATTATCAATTTTACTAATCCAACCTTATATGCTACTATAAATGTAAGAAATATTAATAAGAAGGTGCTAACATGAATAAGTTAAAAGTTGGATTAATAGGCGGTACAGGCATGGTAGGACAGAGATTTGCATGCCTTTTAAAAAATCACCCTTGGTTTGAAGTTACTGTAATTGCTGCAAGTAAAAAGTCTTCTGGTCTAACCTATGAAGAAGCAGTTAAAAATAGATGGAAAATGAACGAGCCAATCCCTGAAAATGTAAAGAAGTTGATAGTTAAAGATGCTTTAAGCATTGATGAAATCTGTAATGAGGTTGATTTTGTATTTTGTGCAATTTCATTAAATAAAGAGGAAACAAGAAAATTAGAAGAGGCATATGCAAAGCATGAGACACCAGTAATTTCAAATAACTCTGCTAACAGATATGCTGCTGATGTTCCTATGATTATACCAGAAATAAATGGAGAGCATACAGCAATAATTGAAGCTCAAAAAAAGCGTCTTGGAACAAAAAGAGGCTTTATTGCAGTTAAACCAAACTGCTCAATTCAAAGTTACGTTCCTCCAATTAGCGCACTACTTGAATTTAAACCTAAAACAATACTTGCATGCACTTACCAAGCCATATCAGGTGCTGGCAAAACCTTTAACGACTTTCCTGAGATAATAGATAATGTAATACCTTTTATTGGTGGAGAAGAAGAAAAAAGTGAAAATGAGCCATTAAAAATATGGGGTAAAATAAAAAACAATCAAATTGTAAATGCTGAAAGTCCAATTATAACAACTCAATGTATAAGAGTTCCAGTATCAGATGGACATTTAGCAGCTGTTTTTGTAAGTTTTGAAAAAAAGCCTTCAAGGGAAGAAATAATATCCTCATGGGAAAACTATAAACCTTCAAACTTAGTTGCTAATCTTCCAAGTGCCCCTAAGAAGTTTTTGCATTATTTTACCGAAGACAACAGACCTCAAACTAAGCTAGATCGGGATTATGAACATGGAATGGGTATAACTATGGGAAGACTTAGAGAAGACAAGGTATATGACTATAAATTCGTTTGCCTTTCCCACAATACTTTGCGTGGAGCAGCTGGCGGTGGAGTATTAACTGCAGAACTTTTAAAGGCTCAAGGATATTTAATTGCGAAGTAACAATGCCTCGTCGCATTAAAAAAATTCTATAAATCTAAGGTGGTAAATTTAAGCAAGTACCTACCTATATTATAGAAGGATAACGATCATATACGGGGTTTGGGATGTAATCCCATTATCCTTCTTTAACTTGTATTAGTCATCTATATATTCGCCCAAACCTCGTGTTCTTAATTTCTGCTTGCTTTTAGTTTTTGCCTGTTGCTTAAACAGTGTTTGCTTTTGGTTATAGAAGGATAATGGGCAAAGCCCAAACCCCGCGTATGTTTACTTTTGACGTGCTATACATCGTCAAAGCTTTCATTATTTGCTGCCTTCAATCAGTAAATTCTTTCGTTATGCGTTACTTCACAATTTTTATGATATGTGAAAATTAAGTAAGATAATAAACTACATAGAGGTGAATAAATTGATAATTAAAGAAATTCAGATGCGTAGAAGCATAAGAAATTATATTAACAAAAAAGTTGAAAATGAAAAAATAGTTGAAATATTGGAAAGTGGAAGATTAGCACCATCAGGGAATAACACTCAACCATGGCATTACATAGTGGTAAAATCTGAAGTAATGAAACAAAAAATAACAGAGGCTTGTCACAATCAAAAATGGATGCTAACAGCTCCTGTTTTTATTGTAAGTGTTGCAGATGTTCGATGCAGAATAAAAAAAGACATATCAATCACAATCGATGATAACAGTCCTCAAGATGAGGTGAAGCGCATAATTAGAGACACTTCAATTTCAACAGGCTACATGCTCCTACAAGCAAATAATTTAGGTTTAGGAGTTTGCTGGGTTGCAGAATTTACACAAGAAGAAATTAGACCAATCCTAAATATCCCCCCTGATAAATATGTAGTTGGCGTTATAACAATCGGCTATCCTAATGAAACTCCTAATACTCGTCCAAGAAAAAGCCTTGATAATATAGTTCATTATGAATCCTGGTAATATTTAATTGAATAGCTATGTTTTAAAAGAATACTGAATAAAACTTATAAGGAGATCTCACATGGCTAATCTATATAATAACATCGTAAATATTTTCAATAAAGATCCTAACATTCTATTTGAAATTTCTAATATAGATTTTAGTGAATATAAGCAAAGTTATAAATGTGCATTAGTTTTTGTTGTCCCACATGCAGAACTGCTCAGCATAAATAATTATAAAGATGTTTTGATTACAGAAAAATATGAACCTTGCGTAATACTTATAATAAAAATCCAGTTTTTATTTTACAATTTTTCTTGAATGCATAAATGCTCATTTCCCCACTGTTTTATTAATACCATTATAGGTTTTAGGCTTTTGCCTGCTTCAGTTAGGGAATATTCTACTTTGGGTGGCACTTCTGGATATACCTTCCTATTTATAATGCCATAGCCTTCAAATTTTTTAAGTTCCTGCATCAACATTTTTTCAGTGATATTAGGTATACTTCTCCTAATTTGTCCAAAACGAAGAGGTCCATCTCCATTTTGTAACGTCCATAAAATCCACATACTCCACTTACCACTAATTAAATCAATAGTAAAATCTATAGGACAAGTATATATTTTTTTATCCTTTATTGACATAAATTACACATCTCCAATTTGTCTATACTTACCTTTTATATAGTATTATACAAAAATGTAGGTACTTGTACAATATATAATCTTAGTTTAAAGTAATGATAGTACTGCAGATGAACAACTTGAAAGATTAAAATTAGCTGAATTCTGTTTTGGAACATGTTGGTTATATGAACATATATCAGTTGACAATGGACAATTGACAGATGATAGTTAAGGTTGACTTTTTTTCCGTTTCACTACAGAAAGTCTTAAACTTAATGCTTACGCCAATTCTTAAAAATTGCCTATTTTTCTCGCTTAGCAAAGCTAAGCATCATTAGTTATAATTAAAGATTTATCTGAGAGAAGCGAAAGATAAATCATCCTTAACTGTCAATTGTCCTCTGTACATTGTCAACTGATTAAAGCTTCCAAAATATTACTTGCAAAGTTTTAACATCAGCTACTTTGAGCTTTCAGCTTATTTATCTATATTGCATATACATAAATGTAATACAAGGAGATGTATCTAATGAATAAAATGAAAATTGGAAACAAAGGTTATCTTTACCCACTACCTACAGTACTCGTTGGTACAACTGTAAATGATAAAACTAACTATTTAAATGTTTCGTTCTGTAGCATAGTAAATCGCACCCCTGCCATGATGTCAATTTCACTTAATAAATCTCATTATACTTGTGATGGTATTAGACAAAACAATTCTTTTAGTATTAACATTCCATCCGTGGAAATGCTAGAAGTAACAGATTATTGCGGTATTGTATCGGGAAATACTGTTGACAAATCAAAACTTTTTAATAACTTCTATGGTGAACTTAAAAATGCTCCAATGATTGAGGAATGCCCGGTTAATGTTGAATGTGAACTTATACAAGAATTAGATTTAGGCGGAAGTAATGTGATTTTTATAGGCAAAGTAATAGAAGTTTATACTGAAGAAAAATATTTTACAAATGACACTTTAGATTTGAAAAAAATTAATCCTATATTACTTTCTATATACGAATTCAATTATTACAATGTTGGAAAAAAAATAGGAAAAGCCTGGAGTGTAGGTGCGAAGTAACATCATTGAAGGAATAGTTTAAATAAAATTAATTAATAGAAATTAAAAGCAATATATTATGTAAAAATTTAATTGATTACAAAGATTCATGCCTAAAATTCCATAGGTACGGAGGAATTTTTTCCTTGCACTACCGTGGAGCGAAGTAACAATGCTGAAGAAGCGATTTAAAAAAATCCTAATAAATCTTGGTTCAAAAATTGTAAAATGCTAAGATATTTCAATTGTCTTGTACTATAAGTGTAGATACTTAATCTCATTTGATTAAGTAATCTGCACTTATTTTTATTATAAT